>NZ_JBFTHI010000002.1:0-278068 GCF_056394165.1 Arthrobacter sp. 10T416
GTGGTGCCGTTGACGATGCCCAGGACCCGGGTGATCCGGTCGCCGGAGAGGCTGTCCCGGATGGGGCGCAGGATCGGGATGGCACCCGCGACGGCGGCCTCGTAGGAGAGCTGAACGCCTGCCTTGTCCGCCTCCTCGTAGAGGGTCGGTCCGTCCTGGGCGAGCAGTGCCTTGTTGCCGGTCACCACGGACGCGCCATGCCGGATGGCGGTCAGGATCAGGCCGCGCGCCGGCTCGATGCCGCCCATCAGTTCGATGACGAGGTCCGCGTCCTTGACCAGAGCCTCGGCGTCAGTGGTGAAGAGGTCCTGGGGCAGTTCGACGTCGCGCCGGGCATCCGGGTTGCGCACGGCGATGCCGCTCAGTTCGAGGCGGGCTCCGGTGCGGGACGCCAGGGCCTCGGCGTCGTCAATGAGGATCCGCGCAACCTGGGCTCCGACGTTGCCACAGCCCAGCAGGGCCACTTTCAGGGTTCGCATTTCCGTCATTCAGACTCCCATGTCGCGGTTCAGCAGATCTTGTTCGGTTTCGCCGCGGACAATGAGCCGGACTGATCCATCGCGTACCGCGACAACGCCCGGCCGGGCCAGATAGTTGTAATTGCTTGACAGGGCCCAGCAGTAGGCGCCGGTCCCCGGTACAGCGAGCAGATCACCGGCTGCCACGTCCTCGGGCAGATATACATCTCTAACAACTATGTCGCCGCTCTCGCAATGTTTGCCCACCACTCGGGACAGCTGCGCCGCCGAATCGGTGCTGCGCGACGCCACCACGGCTGAATAATCCGCGTCGTAGAGCACCGGGCGGGCGTTGTCGCTCATGCCGCCGTCGACCGACACATAACGGCGCGGGAACGTAACGTTTTCTGCGCCGTTTTCCGGCGCATCCACCCGGACCGTCTTGAGGGTTCCCACCTCGTAGAGGGTAAAAGTGCTGGTTCCGACGATCGCGCGTCCGGGTTCAATCGAGATCCGCGGCGCGGTGATGCCGAGTTCGGCGACTTTCGCGCGGACGACGGCGGCCATCGCCTGGGCGATTTCGGCCGGCGGCCGCGGGGTGTCCACCGGGGTGTAGGCGATGCCGTAGCCGCCGCCAAGGTCCAGTTCGGGCAGCACGATCGAGTACTTGGCCTGCATGGCGGCGAGGAAGTCCAGCAGTTTTTCCGCGGCCAGGGCGAAGCCGTCCGGCTCGAAGATCTGGGACCCGATGTGGCAGTGCAGCCCCAGCAACTCGATGCTGTCATGGCCCGCCGCGGCCGCCACAGCCTCTTCGGCGGCGGACAGGCCGGCCTGGTCCGTGGAGTCGCCGGCCATAGAGAGGCCGAACTTCTGGTCCTCGTGCGCGGTGGCAATGAATTCGTGGGTGTGGGCGTGCACGCCGGGGGTCAGCCGCAGCATCACCTTGGCCGTCTCGCCCCGATTGGCCGCGATCGCAGCCACGCGCTGCAGCTCGTCGAGGCTGTCGACGACGATCCGGCCGAGCTTCATGTCCAGGGCCCGGTGAATCTCGGCGTCGGACTTGTTGTTCCCGTGCAGGGCCACGGCGGCACCGGGAATGCCGGCACTGGCCGCGACGGCCAGTTCCCCGCCGGACGCGGTGTCCAGCCGGAGCCCTTCCTCCTCCACCCAGCGGACGACGGCGGTGCACAGGAACGACTTTCCGGCGTAGTAGACGTCCACTCCCCCGCAGATATCGGCGAACGCCTCGTTGAAGGCGTCCTGGAAGGCCCGGGCCCGGGCCCGGAAATCGGTCTCGCTCATAACAAACAGCGGTGTCCCGAACTGCCGCTGCAGTTCGCTGACCGGGATGCCGTCGATGGCCAGCTCGCCGCCGTCGTTCCTGGCCACGCCCTCCGCCCACATCGGGGTGTGCAGCGCGTTCAGGTCGTCCGGGACGGCGAGCCAGTCCGGGGCGAGCGGGGAGGCGGTGTTGCTTTGATCCGGTGTCGCGGTCATGGCGTTCACATCCGTTCCGGCGCCGAAACGCCCAGCAGTTCCAGTCCGTTGGCCAACACCTGGCTGGTGGCGTCGTTGAGCCACAGCCGGGTCCGGTTCAGGTCCGTAATGGGTTCCTCGCCCAAGGGTGCCACGCGGCAGGCGTCGTACCAGCGGTGGTAGGCCCCCGCGATGACTTCCAGGTGGCGGGCCACGCGGTGCGGCTCGCGGAGCTCGGCAGCCTTGGCCACAATCGACGGGTAGCTGCCCAGGTGGGAGAGCAGCTCGTTTTCGGTCGGGTGGTCCAGCAGGGACGCGTCAAAACTGTCCTTGCCGTCCACACTCCTTTCGACCCCGGCGGCCACGGCGTTGCGTGCCGCGCCGCGGGACCGGGCGTGCGCGTACTGGACGTAGAACACCGGGTTCTCGTTGCTGTGCTTTTTGAGCAGCTCAGGATCCAGGGTCAGCGGGGAGTCGGCCGGGAAGCGGGCCAGGGAGTAGCGGACGGCGTCCTTGCCCAGCCAGGAGATGAGGTCCTTGAGTTCGATGATGTTGCCGGCCCGCTTGGACAGCTTGGCGCCGTTGACGGAGACCAGCTGGCCGATCAGCACCTCGATGTTGACCTCGGGATCGTCGCCGGCCGCGGCCGCGATGGCCTTGAGCCGGTTGATGTAGCCGTGGTGGTCGGCGCCGAGCAGGTAGATCTTCTCGGTGAAGCCGCGGTCCTTTTTGGACAGGTAGTACGCGGCGTCGGCGGCGAAGTATGTTGGCTCGCCGTTCGCGCGGATCATCACGCGGTCCTTGTCGTCGCCGAAGTCGGTGGTGCGCAGCCAGACCGCGCCGCCGTCGTCGTACACGTGGCCCTGTTCCCGGAGCCGGGCGACGGCGTCGGCAATGGCGCCGGCGTCGTGCAGTTCCTGCTCGGAGAAGAAGACATCGAACTCGACGCCGAACTCCGCGAGGGTCTGCTTGATGTCGTGCAGCTGGGCCTTGTAGGCCGCGCCGCGGATCACGGGAAGGGCAGCGACGTCGGTGAGTTCGCGGATGTCCGGGTGCCGGGTCAGGACCTCGTGGCCGAGGTCGGCGATGTATTCGCCCGGGTAGCCGCCCTCCGGAACGCCCCGGCCGTGCAGCCGGGACAGCACCGAGTGCGCGAAGACGTCCATCTGCGAGCCGGCGTCGTTGATGTAGTACTCGGCAGTGACGTCGGCACCGGAAGCCCGCAGGACCCGGGCGATGGAGTCGCCCAGGGCGGCCCAGCGGGTGTGGCCAATGTGCAGCGGACCGGTGGGGTTGGCGGAGACGAATTCCATGTTGACCGTGCGGCCCGCGAGCGCGGTGTTGGTCCCATATGCGGTTCCCGCCTCGACGATGGCTTTGGCAAGGGCACCGGCGGCCGCGGCATCGACCGTGATGTTCAGGAACCCCGGGCCGGCGATGTCGACGGCGGAGACGCCCTCGATCGAGGCGAGCCGCTCGCTCAGCAGCCCGGCCAGCTGCCGCGGGTTGGTACCCGCCGCTTTGGCCAGCTGCAGCGCGATGTTGGTGGCCCAGTCGCCGTGGTCCCTGTTCTTCGGCCGCTCCACGCGTACCGCCTCCGGGATATCAGTGGCGGCGAGGGCAATGTCACCAGCGGCGACGGCGTCCTTCAGGCAGGCGGATATGGCGAGGGAGAGTTCTTCTGGGGTCACGGTTCTAGCCTACCGAAGGCCCGCAGTCCGGTGGAATTATGGCGCCATCATCCGGGGCTGCCGCTCCCCCTGATGGATGCGCTGTTGGATGCGGCGCCGTGCCCGGGCGGCGGATTTTCGTTTGGAGCCCACCTTCCTGCTAAGCTCTAGGACGTCCCGCCGGTCACGGCAGGATCCCTGATTGCCCTCGTAGCTCAGGGGATAGAGCGTCTGCCTCCGGAGCAGAAGGTCGTAGGTTCGAATCCTATCGAGGGCACACACAAAACCCCGCCGTTTCAGTGAAACGGCGGGGTTTTTGCTGTCCGGGGTGTTTGTTGTCCGCTCAGCTGGCGTCGCGGCTGGCCCCGGCGCTGAACTCCAGCTCCGGTTCGTCCGGGGTGGCCAGGGTCAGGACGGCTTCTTCCACCGTTTCGTGGTCCTCCAGTTCCCGCTCGATGCGGCGCAGGGCCACGGCCACCTCGTGTTCCGGGTGGTCCCCCTGCAGGTCGACGGCGGCAACAAGGTACAGCCGCCGGGGGCCCACAAATTCCAGGTGCAGGTAGGTCAGACGGGCGATCTCCTGGTGCTCGAGCACCCGCTGGGCCATGGAGCGTTCGATGTCCCGTGTGACGCCCTGGCCCACCAGGAAGCGCCGGTTGCGGTCGATCAGCACGACGGCGACGACGGCCAGCAGCACCCCGACGACGATCGAGCCCACGGCGTCCGGAATCGGCGAGCCGGTGACCTGGTGCAGGAAGATGCCGGCAAAGGCCACCACGAGGCCGATCAGCGCGGCGGCGTCTTCCGCAAAGACGGCACGCAGTGTGGGGTCCGAGCTGATCAGGACCTGCTCCAGGGTGTGCCGGTCCAGCTGCCGGGCCGCCTTCCGGGTTTGCCGGAACGCCTGGATGAAGGAGATTCCCTCAAATACGAACGCAACGGCCAGCACCACATAGGCGATGGTGAAGTCCGCTGCCGGCTCGGGGGCAATGATTTGCTGGATCCCGTGCATGATGGACACCACTGCCCCGGCGGTGAAGAGCCCGAAGGCTGCGAACATCGACCAGACGTAGGCTTCCCGGCCGTACCCCATGGGGTGGCTCTTGTCCCGTGGCCGGGCCGACCGCCGTTCGGCGAAGAACAGGAAGATCTGGTTGCCGGTGTCCGCCCAGGAGTGCGCAGCCTCCGCCGTCATCGATGCGGACCCGGACAGCAGCGCGGCGACCGTCTTTGCCGCTGCGACGAGGAAATTCGCCGCGAAGGCGATGATCACCGTTACCAGGGTCGAGCCGGGCTTTTTCCGCTTTTCCGATTCCGCCATGGGCCTACCGTATCCAACGGCAGCCGGTTTGTGAGGGTGACTGCCGGACCGACCCCTGCCAATTGTCGGAGCCCGCTCGTAGGCTGTTCGCATCGGCTGAAGTTAAGGGGTCTCAACATGTACTGCTCCATCATCCCGCCTTACCTGCTGCGCCGGCTGGCAGCCCAGCAGCATGAACCACGGCTGCTGATCGCCGCCCGCGCCGCCAAGGAAGCCCTGCAGCACGTCAGGACCTTCCAGGCGTCCCGGGCCCTGCCCGCGCCGGCAACGCCCCCGGGCCTGCGGCAGCTCACACCGGGGCCGCCGCAGCGGACCATCTACGACGCAAAGACCTCGGAGAACCTGCCGGGGGTGCTGGTCCGCAAGGAGGGCGAGAACGCCACCGGGGACCCCGCGGCGGATGAGGCCTACGACGGCCTGGGCCACACGCACCGGCTGTACGCGGATGCCTTCGGCCGCAATTCCATTGACGGCAACGGCCTGCCGCTGGACGCGACGGTGCACTTCGGCCAGCGCTATGACAACGCTTTCTGGGACGGCCGGCAAATGGTCTTTGGCGACGGCGACGGCCAGGTCTTCAACCGGTTCACGGCCTCCATGAGCGTGATCGGCCATGAGCTCACGCACGGCGTCACACAGTTTTCCGCCGGACTCACCTACCGCAATCAATCCGGCGCCCTGAACGAGTCCGTCTCGGACGTCTTCGGTGCGCTCGTGGAGCAGTTCGTCAAACAGCAGACGGCCGATCAGGCCAGCTGGCTGATCGGCGAGGGCCTCTTCACCGACCAGGTGCAGGGCGTTGCCCTGCGCTCCATGAAGGCGCCCGGGACCGCGTACGACGACGACGTGCTTGGCAAGGATCCGCAGCCGGACTCGATGGATTCCTATGTCCGCACCAGTTCGGACAACGGCGGGGTGCACCTTAACTCCGGGATCCCGAACCGCGCGTTCTACCTTGTGGCGGCGGCTATCGGAGGAAACGCCTGGGAAACCCCCGGGCGGATCTGGTACGAGACCCTGACCGGAGGTTCGCTGAAGCCAACTGCCACGTTCAGTGCCTTCGCCAAGGCCACGGCGGCCTCCGCCCAGGAGCTCTTCGGTGCGGAGTCGGCAGAGCATGACGCCGTCCGGAAGGCGTGGGAAACTGTGAAAGTGAGGCTGTAAGCGGCACGTGCCGACCGAGCACGACGACGAGTCCCGGTGGAGAGACACCCATGAAGATCACGGTTCAGCGCAGCGGCGGCGTAGCCGGGATCCAGCGTGTCTGGAGCGTGCAGCCGGAGACTCCCGACGCCATGGACCAGTGGCAGGGCCTCATCGAAGCCTGCCCGTGGGACAACCTGCCCGGGGACGACACCGGACAGCCCGACCGCTTCGTTTACCGGATCCGTGCCGGCCAGCGCCGCGCCACCCTGCCCGAGCGGCACGTCACCGGACCCTGGCGTGCCCTGGTTGACTGTGCCCGGGCTTCCGCCGGCGAAGACCCGCCGGCCGAGGCTTGACAGAGTCCTAGCACCAGGCCAGAGGGACCTAGACCGCCGCCAAGTGCCCGCGGAAGGTGCGCCGGTATGACTGCGGGCTGGTGTCGAGCACCTTGGCGAAGTGGTGGCGGAGCAGCACCGAGTGGCCGAACCCGGATTCACGGGCGATCTCGTCGATATTGAGGTCGGTTGTTTCCAGGAGTTCCTGGGCGCGGAGGACCCGTTGGGAGTTCAGCCAGGCAGCCGGCGTGGCGCCGGTCTCGGCACGGAAACGGCGGGCGAACGTCCGAGGGGACATATGCACGCGCGCGGCGAGTTCATTGACGGAGTGGTCCTCGTCCAGGTTCCGGACCATCCAGCGCAGGAGCTCCTCCATCGGCTGGGATCCGCAGCGCGGCATCGGGCGGTCAATGAACTGCGCCTGCCCTCCGTCGCGGTGCGGCGGAACCACCATGTCGCGCGCGATGCTGGCTGCCACGTTGGCGCCCAGTTCCACCCGGACCAGATGCAGGCTGGCGTCGATTCCCGCGGCCGTGCCGGCGCTGGTGATGATTCGGCCGTCCTGCACATAGAGCACGTTTTCGTCCACGAGCGCCGCCGGGTACCGGCTGGCGAGCTCCTGCGAGTAGTGCCAGTGGGTGGTGCAGCGGCGGCCATCCAGCAGGCCCGCCCGGGCCAGCGCAAAGGCCCCGGAGCAGATCGACATGACCCAGGCCCCGCGTGCATGCGCGGCCCGCAGCGCCTCCAGCACGGACTCCGGCACATCGGAGTCCTTGCCGAACGGAGTCATGATGACCAGGTCCGCGTCCGCGGCCGCCGCCAGTCCGAGCGGCACGTGCATGGACAGCCCCGACTTCATGGGCACATCCCCGGGCTCCGGCGTGCAGACCCGGAAATCAAAGGCGGGGACCCCGGATCCGCGGTCCGACCGGTCCACACCGAACACCTCGAAAGCGGTCCCGAATTCGAAGACCGAGAAGTTGGGAACCACAATCATTGCCACTGATTTGATCATGTATCCAGTGTGGCAGAAATTATAGTTTTTTGGTCGTTTCTGCCACTTTTTTCGGATCCAGTACCGGAGAACCATGGAGGTATGGAACTCATCGGAATTGCCCTCATCATCCTGGTCCTCGCCGCCGTGGCCGCCACCCTCCGGAGCCTCCGGAAGGACGGGCTCGGCCACAATCCCCCTGTCCGTTCGGAAGAGTACTGGATGGCCCACGACCTTCCCAGCACCAGCTACAGCCTGCGGTTCTTCTAGCCCGCAGGGCGCCCCGCACCCCCAATCACCAACCCCACCTGCTGCCCGGCCCCGCCAGGGACCGGGCAACTCTCTGCCCGGTGCGGCGGACAGTAGACTGTTTTCAGCCATGACACTGCATATCTCCTACCCCGCCGAACTGCCGGTCTCCGAACGGCGCGAGGACCTGATGGCCGCCATCGCCGCGAACCAGGTGACCATCATCGCCGGCGAGACGGGCTCCGGTAAGACCACCCAGATCCCCAAGATGTGCCTGGAGCTCGGACTGGGCGAGAACGGCCTGATCGGACACACGCAGCCCCGGCGGCTCGCCGCCCGGACCGTGGCTGAGCGCATTGCCGAGGAACTTGGTGTGGAGATCGGCCAGGAAGTTGGTTTCCAGGTCCGCTTCACCGGCGAGGTCAGCCGCTCCACCAAGGTCAAGCTGATGACCGACGGCATCCTGCTGGCCGAGATCCAGCGCGACAAGCTGCTGCGCAAATACAACGCGATCATCATCGACGAGGCCCACGAACGCAGCCTCAACATCGACTTCATCCTCGGCTACCTGAAGCGCATCCTGCCCCAGCGCCCGGACCTGAAGATCATCATCACCTCCGCCACCATCGATCCGGAGCGCTTCGCCAAGCACTTCGGCAGCGAGGAGGACCCCTCCCCCATCATCGAAGTGTCCGGCCGGACATTCCCGGTGGAAATCCGCTACCGTCCGCTGTCCCAGCCGGCCGGTGGTCCAGGCGCCGATGGTGACGGCGAGGGTTCCGACGACGAACTCGAGGAAGACCGCGACCCGCTGGACGCCGTGTGCGACGCCGTCGACGAGCTCGCCACGGAGGCCCCCGGCGACATCCTCATCTTCTTCTCCGGCGAGCGCGAGATCCGGGACGCCGCGGAGGCGCTCAACGCCCGGATCCAGGCCAACCGGCGGCTCGCCGGCACCGAAGTGCTGCCGCTCTTCGCCCGCCTGAGCCTCCAGGAGCAGCACAAGGTGTTTCACCCCGGCAGCAAGCGCCGGATTGTCCTGGCCACCAACGTCGCCGAAACCTCGCTCACTGTTCCCGGCATCAAGTACGTCATCGACACCGGCACCGCCCGGATTTCGCGGTACTCGCACCGGACCAAGGTCCAGCGCCTGCCCATCGAGCGGGTCTCCCAGGCCTCGGCCAACCAGCGCTCCGGCCGGTGCGGGCGCGTCTCCGACGGCATCGCCATCCGGCTCTACTCCGAGGAAGACTTCGAGTCCCGCCCGCAGTTCACCGACCCGGAAATCCTCCGCACCAACCTCGCCGCCGTCATCCTACAGATGACCGCCATGGGCGTGGCCCGGGGACCCAAGGACGTGGAGAACTTCCCGTTCGTTGAGCCGCCGGATTCCCGCGCCATCAACGACGGCGTCTCCCTCCTGCGCGAGCTCGGCGCCCTGAATGCCGTCCGCAGCCAGGAGCCCGCGGGCGACGCCGGCGCGCGCGGCGGCCGGAACGGCGGGACCAACCGCAACAACCGCAACGGGGGCGGGCTGACCGCCGTCGGACAGCAGCTGGCCCAACTCCCGGTGGATCCGCGGCTGGGCCGGATGATCGTCGAGTCCGGGAAGCGTGGCTGCGTCCGCGAGGTCATGATCCTGGCCGCTGCGCTGACCATCCAGGACCCGCGCGAGCGCCCGACCGACAAGCAGCAGCTCGCCGCGGAGAAACACGCGCGGTTCCGGGACGAGAACTCCGATTTCACGGGCTACCTGAACCTGTGGAACTACGTGCAGGAGAAGCAGCAGGAGCTCTCCTCCACCGCTTTCCGCCGGCTGTGCCGCACCGAGTTCATCAACTACTTGCGCGTCCGGGAATGGCAGGACCTGTTTGCCCAGCTGCGCCAGCTCGCCCGGCCGCTGGGCATCAGCCTCGATAACAAGCGGCTCACCGATCCCGTGGGCAACCACGAAGGCATCCATATCAGCCTGCTCTCGGGCCTGCTGAGCCATATCGGTATCCTCGACGAACGCAAACGCGAGTACGCCGGCGCGCGCGGCAGCCGGTTCGCGATCTTCCCCGGCTCCGCCCTGTTCAAGAAATCCCCCACCTTTGTGATGGCCGCCGAGCTGGTGGAAACGAGCAGGCTCTGGGCCCGGGTAGCCGCGAAATTCGATCCCCTCTGGGCCGAGCAGGTGGCGCCCGACCTGGTCAAACGCAGCTACAGCGAGCCGCACTGGTCCAAGAAGATGGGCTCGGTGATGGCCCATGAGAAGGTCACGCTGTACGGCGTGCCGATCATCCCCAGCAGGCGGGTTAACTACGGGCGGGTGGATCCGGAGCTGTCCCGCGAGTTATTCATCCGGCATGCCCTGGTGGAGGGTGATTGGCAGACCCACCATAAGTTCTTCCACCGAAACCGTGCCCTGCTGCAGGAAGTCGAGGAGCTGGAGGCCCGGATGCGCCGCCGGGACATCCTCGTGGACGACGAGGCCCTGTTCGGGTTCTACGACGCCCGCGTCGGCAAGGACGTAGTGTCCGAACGCCACTTCGACAAGTGGTGGAAGGAAGCACGCCAGCAGGAACCCGCGCTGCTGGACTTTGACCAGTCACTGCTCATCAGCGAGGACGCCGACGCCCTGGATGACTCTGCCTACCCGAAGACCTGGCAGCACAAGGGCTTCGACCTGCCGCTGAGCTACGAGTTCCATCCGGTGGCTCCGGGCTCGCCGCCGAATCCGTCCGACGGCGTCACGGCCGAAGTGCCCGTCCTGTTCCTGAACCAGCTGGACGACGCCGCATTCCGCTGGCTGATTCCCGGCCAGCGGGTGGAGCTGGTGACGGCCCTGATCAAGTCCCTGCCCAAGCAGGTCCGGAAGAACTTCGTCCCGGCTCCCGACGTCGCACGGCAGGCCGTCGCAGCCCTCGAAGCCGACTTCGATCCCGCCGCCGATGAACTCGAGCCGTCACTGGAACTGGTGCTGCGCCGGATCCGCGGCCAGGTCATCCCGGCAGGATCCTGGAACTGGGACGCCGTGCCGGCCCACCTGCGGGTCAGCTTCCGCGTGGTCGACTCCAGCGGCAAGGTACTGGACGAAGGCAAAGACCTCGCCGCCCTGCAGGAGAAGCTGGCCCCCGCCACCCGCCGCGCCATTGCCGAGTCCCTCGGCGCCACGCCCTCCACAGTGGGGGCCAAGTCCGGTAACCGTGGCAATGGACAGAGGGACGGCAAGAACGCTGCGCCTGACGCCGCGCCGGCACGCCAGGCTACCGGCCCCGCCGGATTCACTGAACTGTCCGGGCTGAAGGACTGGACCTTCGGGACCGTCCAGCGCCAGGTACAGGGCACCGTCAAGGGTCACACAGTCACCGGCTACCCGGCGCTGGTGGACGAGGGTACGTCCGTGGCGTTGCGGCTGTTCCAGACCACGTCCGAGCAGGAACAGGCCATGCGGGGCGGGGTCATCCGGCTGCTCGCCCTGAAGGTGCCGCCGCCGGACCGCTACGTCCTGGAGCACCTGAACAACACCGAGAAATTGACGTTCAGCCAAAACCCGCATGGCTCCGTGTCCGCCCTCATCGCGGACTGCGCCCTGGCAGCGATCGACAAGCTCACACCGGCGGCCCTGCCGTGGGACGAGGCGTCGTTCAAGGCCCTGTACGAACTGGTCCGGGCCGAGCTGATCGACACGGTCTTTACGGTGACCGCCGTCGTCGAACGCGTCCTGGCCAGCACGCGGAGGATCGAAAAACAGCTTAAGGGGACCACCAGCCTGGCCCTGATCAGCGCGCTCAATGACGTGAAAAGCCAGCTGGAACAGCTGGTCTACCCCGGCTTTGTGGCACGCACGGGTTACGCCCAGCTCAGCCAGCTGCCGCGCTACCTCGCAGCCATCGAAAAGCGCCTGGAGAAGCTTCCCGGGAACGTCCAGCGCGACGCCCAGCACATGGCAGCCGTCCAGGCCCTGGAGGACGATTACGACGACGCCGTCTCGGCGCTGCTGCCGGGCCGGCGCCTGGGCACCGAGTTAACCCAGGTCCGCTGGATGATCGAAGAACTCAGGGTGAGCCTCTTCGCCGTCGAACTCGGCACCGCCTATTCGGTCTCCGAAAAGCGGATCCGGACAGTGCTGAACAAGGCCCTGGCACCGGCCTAGCGGCTTCGCGGCCCTAGGCGTCCGGCACGTGCTCGCCGTGGCCGGCGTCGCGCAGCCCTGCCCGCAACTTCTCCGCGTTGGCGTCCAGCCGGGCGGGGTCCGGGTGCTGGTCCACCGCGCCGAAGTCGAAGTCGGCCATCGAGTTGGAGGGCCAAACATGCACGTGCATGTGGTTGATCTCGTAGCCGGCCACGATCAGGCCCGCGCGGGCGGCGTCGAACACCTTCACCTGGACGGCGCCGATCCTGCGGGCCACCTCCATGACCCTGCCCACCGTGTCCGCCGACGCATCGGTCCAGCGGTCGACCTCCTCGGTGGGGACCACCAGGGTGTGGCCGTCGGCCAGCGGACCCACGGTCAGGAAGGCGACGACGTCGTCCTCGCGCCACACGAAGCGGCCCGGGATCTCGCCGTTGATGATCTTGGTGAACAGGGTGCTCATGCGTCCGCCTTTTCCGCCGGGGACCCCAGGGTGCTGGCGTCCAGAACAAACCGGTACTTCACGTCGCCGGCCACCATCCGGTCGTAGGCTTCGTTCAGCTGGTCCGCGCTGACCACTTCGACGTCGGACACCACGCCGTGCTCGGCACAGAAGTCCAGCATTTCCTGGGTCTCTGCAATCCCGCCGATGAGAGACCCGGCATAGGCGATCCGGCGGCGGATCAGGGCGCCGGGGTTGACCGGCGGCATCGCCTCGGAGGGCAGACCGAGCTGGAACAGCGCGCCGTCCACCCGCAGGGTCCGGAAGAAGGGGTTGAGGTCGTGCGGGGCGGCGACGGTGTCGATGATGACGTCGATGCTGCGGTCCGCGGCCTCCATGGCCGCCGGGTCCGTGGACAGGACCACGTGGTCGGCACCGAGCTCGCGGGCGGCCTCGAACTTGCGCTCCGAGGTGGTGAAGACCGTGACCTCTGCCCCCATGGCTTTGGCGATCTTGACCGCCATGTGCCCGAGTCCGCCCAGGCCCACCACACCCACAACGTCGCCCTCTTCAACCTCGAAGTGGTTGAGCGGCGAATAGGTGGTGATACCGGCGCAGAGCAGGGGTGCCGCGGCGGCGGGGTCCAGTCCTTCCGGAACCCGGAGGACGTAGTTCCGGTCGACGACGATCGACGTCGAGTAGCCGCCCTGGGTGATGGCGCCGCCGTTGCGGGCATCCTTGGCGCCGTAGGTTCCGGTCATGCCGTTTTCGCAGTACTGCTCGAGGCCGTCGAGGCAGCTGTCGCATTCGCGGCAGGAATCAACCATGCAGCCGACGCCGACGCGTTCCCCGACCGTGAAGTCGTCGACGGCGGAGCCGACGCGGGTGACGCGGCCGACGATTTCGTGCCCGGGAACGAGCGGGTAGTTCTGGGTGCCCCATTCGCCGCGGGTGGCGTGCACGTCCGAGTGGCAGAGGCCGCAGAACTCAATGGCGATCTCGACGTCGTCGGCCTTGGGCGCGCGCCGGGCGACGGTCAGCGGGACGAGGCCGCTGTCGCTGGCGGTGGCGCCGTACGCGGCGGCGAGCGTGGCGCTGGCGTCAGCGCCGGCCGCGGTGAGGTTGGGAAGCGGCTTGGCGAGGGGCGGCGGTACGGGGCGTCCTGGAGTCATGGCTCGACGCTACCCCCGGGAGCGGTTTCGGTGCCAGTTTTCCCGCACGGGCGGGGGTGGACGGGGCCGGCGTGCTGCCGCTTTTCCGCCGTTCAGCCGCCCTATCCTTAAAGGGTGCCTGTGTATCAAGCCCTTCTCTCCTTCGCCGTTGTCGCCGGGCTGCTGACCCTGGTGCCCGGCATCGACACCGCGCTGGTGCTGCGATCGTCCATTTCGCGGTCCCGCGGCTTCGCTTTTGCCACCGCCCTGGGCATCAGCACCGGCGCCATGGTGTGGGGCATTGCCGCGGCCGTGGGTGTTTCGGCGCTGCTCGCGGCCTCCGAACTCGCATACCGCCTCCTGACACTGGCCGGCGCCGCGTTCATGACCTGGCTGGGCCTGTCGCTGCTCTGGAAAAGCTGGCGCAGCAGTGGCGGGACGACGGCGGGGCCCGCCGAAGCGTCCCTGCCTGCGGCCGGCGGACGCCAGCTGTTCAGGGGCTGGCTCACCGGGGCCGGCACCAACCTGCTGAATCCGAAGGTCGGGGTCTTCTACATCGCCACGATCCCGCAGTTCATTCCTTCCGGGGCCTCTCCCCTGCTGATGGGAATGCTGCTGGCCGGGGTGCACTGCGTGTTCTCCATGCTCTGGTTCACGCTGCTGATCTTCGCGACCGGCTTCGCTTCCAAGTGGCTCAAAAGCGCCCGCAGCATCCGGGTGATCGACCGGATCACAGGAACGGTCCTGGTTGGCTTTGGCCTGAAGCTCGCCCTGGAGCCGGGGCACTAGGAACCTGCCAAGGTTGGCCGGCTACGACGCCGGCGGTCCGGGTTGGAGTGCGTCCTCCGGGCAGGGAGCCCTGGTCACAGGCCCTGGACATCTGGCTCTGCGGCGGGGGCGCCGTGGCCAGCACGCTGCTTCAGGAGATCGACCGCCTCACCCCGTTGCGGCACAAGGGGTCTCAGGAACCAGCGGCCCTGCTGCCCGGCCGCTTATGCCGCTGCTTATATTGTCAGAGGTCGCTGGAACAGTATGACTATGGACGGCAACAGCAATCCGGCACTGGTTTCCACGGGGCGCTCCCGCGCGGTTTCGGCCGGCCAACGCCTGACCCACCGTGTGACGGTCGGGGACTTCGCCAAGCTCCTGCCCGGCATCCCGACGCCGGCCAGTCCGGCTGCCCTCATTGACGAAATACGGGAGCTGGAGAAACTGAAGTCCGCCGTTTCAGCCCGTCAGGCCAGGCTGGCGGTTGCCTTTGACCTGCTTCAGTGCCGCGCACAGGCCGACGCCGGCCTACCGGCGGACAAGCTGGGCACCGGTATTGGCGCCCAGATTGCCCTGGCCCGCCGTGAATCACCAGCCCGGGGCGGCCGCCTCCTGGGACTGGCCACCGCGCTCGTTACGGAGATGCCTCACACCCTCGCCGCACTGGAGACCGGACAGCTCAACGAATGGCGTGCGACCCTTGTGGTGCGAGAAACAGCCTGCCTGTCCGCTGCAGACCGCACTGCAGTGGATGAGGAGTTGGCGGCCGACGCAGGCAGCTTCGAGGGCTTCGGGGACCGGGCCATTACCGCCGCAGCGAGGGCAGCAGCCTACCGCCGGGACCCACGGTCCGTGGCCGACCGTGCCAGTCGCGCCGAAGCGGATCGACACGTCAGCCTCCGTCCGGCCCCGGACACCATGTGTTACTTGACAGCCTTGCTGCCCGTCGCCGCTGGTGTGGCAGTGCACGCCGCACTGATCCGGCACGCCGGTGCGCTGCGCTCCGACGGCGATCCCCGCTCGCGCGGCCAGATAATGGCCGACGCCTTAGTGGAGCGCGCCACCGGGAAAGCCGGCGGCCTGTCGGGGATCGAAATTCAGCTTGTTATGACCGATCGCACCCTGTTGCAGGGAGACAGTGAGCCCGCGAGAGTGCCCGGCTACGGCATCGTGCCTGCGGGGTGGGCGCGGAAGCTCCTATCCAGCGGCCCCGCCCGCAGCCCCGGCGACGGACGGGCCATGGCCGCCTGGCTGCGCCGGCTCTACACCGCACCGGCCACCGGCGAACTTCTGGCTATGGACTCGCGGGCCCGGCTCTTCCCCGCGGGACTGCGCCGCTTCATCCAGGCCCGCGACGACACCTGCCGCTCCCCCTACTGCGACGCACCGATCCGTCACCTGGACCACGTGGTCCCGTGGCACGCCGGTGGCACCACCTCCGCCAGCAACGGCGCGGGGCTCTGCGAAGCCTGCAACCACACCAAGGAGACGCCCGGGTGGAGCGCCCAGCCGCGGCCTGGCCCCACGCACACCATTGAGGTCACGACGCCGACAGGCCACAAGTATGCCTCCGCCGCTCCCCGTCTGCCCGGATGTCCGGCAGTGCCCCGACCCGATCCGCATCCTGATCCGCGTCATCATCAGCGGAGGGTGCAGCGACACCTTGCCCGAAGGTCCGATGGGCTCCCGGTCGGCGCGGCTGCCGGCTGCCTAGGCCGGGTCGGCGCCGGTGACCACATCGTTGGACGGGTTGTTCGACCACTCCGAGAATGACCCGGGGTACAGATCCGCGGGGAAGCCCGCGATCTCCAGTGCCGCCACTTCGTGGGCTGCTGTCACCCCGGACCCGCAATACACGGCAGTGGGCGCATCATCCCTGACCCCCAGGTCGAGGAAACGCTGACGGAGCTCGCCGGCCGGGAGGAACCGGCCGTCTGCCGCCAGGTTGGCCGTGGTCGGTGCGCTCACGGCACCCGGGATGTGTCCCGCGCGCGGGTCCACGGGCTCAATCTCGCCGCGGTAGCGCTCCCCCGCCCGGGCATCGAGCAACAGGCCCCGGCTGGACCAGGCCGCCGCCTCGCTGGCGCCAATCGCCGGCATGGCACCGTCTGTCAGTGCGACGTCGCCCGGCTCCACGCCGGCGTCGCCGCTTTCGACGTCGAAGCCCGCGGCGCGCCAGGCGGCCAGGCCGCCGTCGAGCAGGGAAACGGACTCGAATCCGGCGTTGCGCAGCATCCACCAGAGCCTGGCGGCTGCGAGGTTACCGGTGTTGTCGTAGGCCACCACCACGTCGCCGTTACGGATACCCCACGAGCGGGCGGACTGCTGGAACTGCGCGGGCGGCGGCAGCGGGTGGCGGCCGCGGGCGGGGTCGGCCGGACCGGCAAGCTCGGAGGCAAGGTCCACAAAGACCGCGCCGGGGATGTGGGCCTCCCGGTAGTGGGCCCGGCCATGCGGGTCGCCGAGGGCCCAGCGGACATCCAGCAGCACCGTTCGGGCGCCGGAGTCCATTCGGTCCTTGAGGTCGGCCACAGTCATCAGCGTGTTCATCCGCCCACTCTAACGGTGCCACTGCTACCGCCGCGTAGGCACCCCCGCGGGTAGGCTGGGGCGGTGACGAACGAGCGCGAGCAGGACCGGGCCTGGGCCGATGAGGCTATCCGCCGGATCAATGCGGAGAACAACAGGTCGGCCGACACCCATCTCTACTCGGTGCCGCTGCCCGAGCACTGGGGTGTCCAGCTGTACCTCAAGGACGAATCGACGCACCGCACCGGGAGCCTCAAACACCGGCTGGCCCGGTCCCTGTTCCTGTTCGGGCTGGTCAACGGCTGGATCCGCGAGGGCACCACCATCGTCGAGGCCTCAAGCGGAAGCACCGCCGTCTCCGAAGCGTATTTCGCCCAGCTGCTGGGACTGCCGTTCATTGCCGTTATGACCCGGACCACCAGCCGCGAAAAGATCGCCCTGATCGAGCAGTTCGGCGGTACTTGCCACCTTGTGGACCATGCCTCCGAGGTGTACGCGGCCGCCGAGGAGCTCGCCCGCAGCACCGGCGGCCACTACATGGACCAGTTCACCTACGCCGAGCGCGCCACCGACTGGCGGGGCAACAACAACATCGCGGAATCCATCTTCGGCCAGCTCGCCCTGGAGGAACACCCGGTCCCGCGTTGGATCGTCGTGGGAGCCGGCACCGGAGGGACCAGTGCCACGATTGGCCGCTACTTGCGCTACCAGCGCCACCACACGTCACTCGCCGTCGTCGATCCCGAGAACTCGGCTTTCTTCCCGGGCTGGCTAGCCAGCCGGGACGGCGGCACCACGATGGACGCCACCGGGCTGCCGTCCCGGATCGAGGGGATCGGGCGGCCGCGCCTGGAGCCGAGCTTTGTTCCGGCTGTCATCGACCACATGATCCAGGTGCCCGATGCCGCCTCGGTCGCCGCGATGCGCCACCTGCGCCGGCACGCCGGGCTCCACGCGGGCCCGTCCACCGGAACCAATCTCTGGGGCGTGTGGCAGCTGATCGCGGAGATGGTCGCCGAGGGCCGCCGGGGCAGCGTGGTGTCGTTGATGTGCGACGGCGGCGACCGCTACTCGGGCAATTACTGCAACCCGGACTGGCTGCAGGCGCAGGGCCTGGACCCGGCCCCATATGAGGCCGTTATCGAGGAATTCTTCGCGACCGGTGCCTGGCCCGCATAGGGAGCGGGGCCCCGGAGGGTTAGACCTCCGCTGACTCGCCGCTGGAAAGGTGCCGGTATTCGGTGCCGTACCTGGCACCGATCCGGGTGACATGGTTCTCCACAAGCCCCCGCCCGAGGTCGTTCAGCAGCGCGTCGTGGACCGGGAAGGCTCGCGGAGCACGGACGCCGATGACAAAATCGACCACCTCGCCGATCTTGTTCCAGGGCGCGTGGATCGGAACCAGCAGCGTCTGGACGTCGATCCCGTCCGGAATCGCGAAGGAATCCCCGGGGTGGTAGACGTTGGAATCCACCAGGTAGCCGACGTTGGCCACCACCGGGATCTGCGGATGGATGAGCGCATGCTGGCCGCCAAAGCTCCGGACGTCGAAGCCGGCCGCCTCGAACGCCTCATCCGCGGCGACGGTGTGGATCCGCCCGGCTGCGGCCGACGCTTTCTCCCGCAGCCCCGAGGCCACGCCGTCGGGGGCATAGAGCTCTAGCTCCGGGTTGGCCAGCAGGGCGCCGGTAACGGCGTCGACGTCGATGTGGTCCGCGTGCTCGTGGGTGATGAGCACGGCCGACGCGCCGTCCAGCGCCTCCGCCGTCTCAGAGAACGTGCCCGGATCCAGTACCAGGACGCGCCCTTCCTTCTCGAGGCGGACGCAGGCATGGGTGAATTTGGTCAGCTTCATCCGGCCAGCCTATGGCGCGGTCCGAGGCGGTGTCCACGGGACCCGGCTGGTAATCTGGGAGCCTGCCCACCCCGCAGTACCACCCCCAGCGAAGCGAGTTTCCCCATGTCCCAGGGCGCCACCACCGGCGGCAGCCAGGCACCGGCCCGCGCCGCTGCCGGAACCACGGAACACGCCGCAGGCAAGGACCAGGGCCGGGAACAGGGCAAGGAACAGCGCGTCACCAAGCAGCGGCTGGCCGTCAGCGCCGCCCTGGACGAGCTGGCCGACTTCGTCAGCACGCAGGAGCTGCACCGCATCCTCCAGGAACAAGGCACCTCCGTCTCGCTGGCCACGGCCTACCGGATCCTGCAGTCGCTCGCCGATGACGGCCTGGTGGACGTGCTGCGGAACGCCGACGGCGAGGTGGTGTACCGTCGGTGCGCCGTGACCGGCCACCACCATCACCTGCTGTGCCGGAACTGCGGCAAGGCCGTCGAGGTCGAGGCACCCGCGGTTGAGGCGTGGGCCGCGCGGATTGCCAGCGAGCACGGCTACTCCGCCGTCGAGCACACCGTGGAAATTTTTGGGCTGTGCCCCGAGTGCACGGTTCTCCTGGCTACGGAAAAGAAGCCCCAGCCTTAGCCCTGCTTGAACCGGATCTGGCCGGCGTCGCTGGTAAGCACGAGCTCCGTGGAATCCAGCTGGTACACCATTGGTGCCTTGAAGAAGGCGCTCGTCCAGCCCCGGTGTTCCGCGTCCGCACCCACACAGCCGTCCGCCGACTCCGCCGTACGCGCCGGGTCGGGCACTATCCCGAAATCATCGACCGTCGCAGGGACATTGAGTACGCCACACGGCATCCGGACCACCAGGACCATCGTTCCGTTCATCGTGTCGAAGCCCAGGTGCAGCGGCGCAGACGTCAGCCAGTACATGTTGTGGCCGCGGGCGTAGCCCCACGTCGAGGTGAACTTCCGGCAGGTCAGGGCCGCGGCTCCCTGCAAGGGCGCAGGGGCCACCCCGGCGGCTGCAGAACGCGGGCAGGCCGCGGGCGGCCGGCCAAGCGTCGTTGGGGTGACGACCGGCTGCGGCGGCGGACTGGTCTCACCCGGCAGGATTTTGGGGTTGGAGCCCGGCCCGTAGGGCTTGGCCCCGAGGCTTGCGGAGCCGGTCGGCCGGTCCTTGGCCTCCCCCAGCTGCAGGGTCCAGCGCCCGTCACGCCACGCGATCCCGAAGTGGACCGCAGCGCCGCGGCCATCCCGCATGGCCGTGACGTTGGCCGCCGACGGGAAATCACTGCTGATATCCAGCTGCCAGGACCCCGGCGTCCAGCCCCGGGTGGCGTCGACCAGCTGCTGGGCTTCGGGCCGCGTATTGGTTAGGGCCGGGCCCACCAGCGCCTGGACGCGTTCCACGGAGCCGGACGCCGCCGCCGTCACAACGCTGCGGGCGAAGTCTTCCCGGAGGGACAGATCCGGCTGCGGCGGCTCCTCCAGGCAGGCCGAAACGGACGTCAGCAACAGCAGCAACAGCGCAACGGCCCGCAGGCGCCGCAGCAGCGGCATTCCTGCCCGATTCCCCCGGTCATCCCCCATGCGTGCATCGTACTGCCACCGGTCAATCCAGGGCCGCACCTCCGGAGTGAACTAGGCCGCAGACGGCACCGGACGTACCAGGCGCCCGCTGTTGCCGCGTTTGTCCCGGATGCCGCCGATTACCCGGCACACCACGTAGATCAGGAAGGATAGCGTGGTGACGTAGGGGCTGATCGGAAGGCGTCCGCCGAGCGCCAACAGGATCCCGCCCACAGTTGCCGTCACCGCGAAGACCACGCTCAGGACCACCACCAGGCGCGGCGAAGAACTGACCCGCAGGGCCGCGGCGGCCGGGGTAATTAGCAGGGCCAGTACCAGCAGGGCGCCCACAATCTGGATGGACAACGCCACGCTCACACCGAGCAGCAGCATAAACCCCAGCGCCAGCCCCCGCACCGGAACGCCGCGTGCTGCGGCCACCCGGGGGTCCACACTCGCGAAAGTCAGCGGCCGCCAGATGGCGATCAGGGCCAGCATCACCACAACGGCGGCGACCGCCAGGACCTGCAGCTGTACGGTGCCGACGGACACGATCTGGCCGGTCAAAAGACCGAACTTGTTCGCCGCGCGGCCTTCATAGAGGGACAGGAACAAGATGCCAAGGCCCAGGCCGAACGGCATCAGGACCCCGATGGTGGAGTTCTTGTCCCGCGCCCGGACGCCCATCAGTCCCAGCAGCAGGGCTGCTACCACCGACCCCGCGAGCGAGCCCAATACGACGTCGGCGCCCACCAGCAGCGCAAAAGCGGCCCCGGCGAAGGACAACTCGGAAATGCCGTGCACGGCAAAGGCGAGGTCGCGCTTCATAACGAAGGTCCCGACGAGGCCGCCGAGCAGGCCCAGCACCGCGCCGGCCCAGATGGAGTTCTGCACCAGGGCGAGGAGCTCGCCGTAGTTCTCGAAGTTGAAGATGGAGTGAATCACGCTGTCCAGGTCCACTAGCCAGCCTCCCCGGCGATCGCGTGCGCGTCCTCGTGGTGGTGCGTGGTGGCATCCGGAAGGCCCACCACGATCATCCGGCCGTTGGCGTGGACCACTTCCACGCGGCTGCCATACAGGTCGGACAGGACTTCGGTGGTCATGACTTCCTCCGGGGTGCCGAGCCGGAACCGGCCGCCGGCCAGGTACAGGACGCGGTCCACGTAGTCCATGATCGGGTTGATCTCGTGGGTGACGAAAATGACCGCGCTGTGGTGCTCGTGGCATTGCTTGTTGATCAGCGCGCTGACGGCCTGCTGGTGGTGCAGGTCCAGGGACAGGAGCGGCTCGTCGCACAGCAACACGCGCGGCTCGGTGGCGAGGGCCTGCGCCACACGCAAACGCTGTTGTTCGCCGCCGGAGAGCTTGCCGACGGGAACCTTGGCGTAGTCCTGGGCGCCCACTTCGGCCAGCAGGTTTTCCACCCTGCGGCGGACCGTGGCCCCGCCCAGCCTGATGCCCCACCGGTGCCCGTCGACGCCCAGGCCCACGAGGTCTCGGGCCCGGAGCGGGGTGTCCGGATCGAAGGATTCCTGCTGGGGCACGTACCCGATCCGGCGGCTCCCCCGGGCAATGGGCTGGCCCTCCAGGACCGCCGTGCCGGAGCTCAGTTCCTGCAGTCCCAGCATGACCTTGAGGAACGTGGTCTTGCCGCTGCCGTTCGGGCCCAGGACGGCGAGGAATTCGCCCGGGTTGATGTCGAGGTCGAGGTTCTCCCAGAGAGTCCGGTCGCCGAACTTAAGGGACGCTCCGCGAAGGCTCACTACGGGTGTCAACTGGATTTTCCTCGATTTCTGCAGGGCCGGACGGCCACGCCGTTGCGATTATCTTAGGCGGGGCTAGCCCCGGGCGAGTGCCTTGGCCAGGCTGTCCACGTTGGCCGACATCCACTGCAGGTAGCTTTGGCCCTCCGGCAGCGTCTCGCTGAATTCCACCACGGGGACCCCTGCCGCCACCGCCGCGTCCTTAAGGGCGCGGGTTTGCGGTCCCTCAGTCTGCGGGTTGTAGGCCAGCAGCCGGATGCCACCGGACTTCACGACGTCGACGGCGGACCGCAGGATGGCGGGCGGCACATCCGAACCTGATTCGATGGCAGAGGTGTAGGCGCCCGGTGTCCGGTTTTCCAGCCCCGCGGCCTCCAGCATGTACAGCGGAACAGGTTCCGTGACTGCGACGCCGCCGTGCCTGGCCGAGGCCTTCAGCTCTGACAACCGGGTCTCCAGCCCGCCCAGGCTCTTCTTCAGGGCCGCCGCGTTGGTGCGGAAGTCGGCGGCCTTGGACGGTTCAAGGCCGCCGAGTTTCTCTGCCAGCACATCGGCCAGCCGCGTCATGGCGGCCGGGCTGTACCAGACGTGTTCGTTGAAACCCGAGGGCGAGTGGTCGTGTCCGTCCGCGTCCGGCGCTGCCGCCGCCGACGCTGACGACGCCGGATTCAGCCCCGAGGCCTCGACGACGTTGACCAGGTCCGCTCCGCCCAGGCCCGTGTCGTCGGCCAGTTTGTGCAGGAAGTCGTCATAGCCCCCGCCGTTCTCCACCACCAGTTCGGCTTTGGAGACGGCCAGCTTGTCCTGTGTTGTGGCCTCGTAGGAATGCGGGTCCTGGCTGGTCCGGTTGATGATGGACGTGACCCGGACGTTGTCGCCGCCCACAGCGTGGACCAGGTCTCCGTACACGCTGGTGGAGGCGACCACGTCAACCACGCCGTCGCCGGCGCCTGCCCGGTCACCGCCCGACGTCGGCCCGCAGGCGGTCAGCAGGAGACTGCCGACACCGGCAAGGAGGATAGCGGCGGCGGAACGGCGCACAGAAGGACCTCGGATCTGTTATTGAGAAGCGTTAGCAATACAGCCAGCCTACCCCTAAATAGGAATCATTCCTATTTAGGGGCAGGCCGTGTTGGCTGAGCCGCTAGTCCTGGCCGAGCCTGCGGTACCCGGTGGCCTGCGTGGCGTCGCGGATCTCACCGACCAGCTGCTCGATCACATCCTCGAGGAACAGCACTCCCTGGGTGTGCCCGTCCGGACCGATCACGCGCGCCAGGTGCGAACCGGTGCGCTGCATCACGGACATTGCCTTCTCGATCTCGTCCTCCATGGCCAGGTTGGCCAGGGACCGGATACGGCTTTCGGCAATCGGGTGCTGGTACCCGGCCTCCGGGATGGACAGGACGTCCTTGATGTGGAGGTAGCCCGAGAGCATGCCCTCGTCGTCGAGCATGGGGAAGCGGGAGAACCCGGTGCGGCTGACCGCCTTCTCAAACTCCTCCGGCGTCGTGGCGTCCTTGAGCATCACGAGCTTTTCCAGCGGGACCATAATCTGGGAGGCCGTGTATTCAGAGAACTCGAGGGCGCCGGTAATCAGTCCGGCGTCGTCGTCCACCAGGCCGTGCCGGGTGGATTCCTGCACGATCGACTGGACCTCTTCCAGCGTGAACGAGGACGTGACCTCGTCCTTGGGCTCAATCCGCATGAGCCTCAGGATGTGGTTCGCGGACCAGTTCAGGGCCACGATAACCGGCTTGACCGCC
The DNA here is from genome assembly GCF_056394165.1 of Arthrobacter sp. 10T416. Lineage (NCBI taxonomy): Bacteria > Bacillati > Actinomycetota > Actinomycetes > Micrococcales > Micrococcaceae > Arthrobacter > Arthrobacter sp. 10T416. The sequence continues at coordinate 23,594 of NZ_JBFTHI010000002.1, forward strand.
CTGGCGATGAACATCAGCGGCGGGGCCAGCAGCAGCGCCGCTTTGTCCGCCACGGACACCGAGATGTTCTTCGGAACCATTTCGCCGAAGGTCACATGCAGGAACGTGACCGCCAGCAACGCGATGGCGAAGGCCACGACGTCGGCCATTTCGGTCGGGACACCGGCTGCCTCCAGCGGGACGGCCAGCAGATGGTGGATGGCGGGCTCGGCCACCTGCAGGATCAGCAGCGAGCAGACGGTGATGCCCAACTGCGCGCAGGCGAGCATCAGCGAGACGTTTTCCATGGCCTTAAGCGTGGTCTGTGCCCGCTTGGACCCGGACTCGGCGAGGGGCTCGATCTGGCTGCGGCGGGCCGACATTACGGCGAATTCGGCCGCGACGAAGAAAGCGTTGCCCACCAGCAGCACGGCGAGCCAGAGAATTCCCAGCCAGTCGCTCATGCGGCACCGGCCTTTCCGGCAGCGTCGATCCGCCCGTTGTGGTCACCGTGAGCTTCGTGCTCCGCGGGTGCCGGCTTGAAGCAGATCCGGTCGATCCGGCGCCCGTCCATGCGGGTGACACTGAGCTTCCCGCCGACGACGTCCACCGTGTCCCCCACGGCCGCAATGCGGCCGAGTTGGCTCATGACGTAGCCGCCGACAGTTTCGTACGCAGCCTCATCCGGAACCGTCAGGCCCGGTATCTGCTCGGAGAGTTCGTCGGGCCGCAGCAGGCCGGGGAAGTACCAGTCCCCCGAGGCGCTCTGCAGCAGCCCGGGCCGGACCTTGTCGTGCTCGTCGGCCACTTCCCCGACAATTTCTTCCACGAGATCCTCGAGGGTGGCGATTCCGGCGGTTCCGCCGTACTCGTCCAGGACGACGGCGAGCTGCAGGTTGCCCTCGCGCAGTTCGGCGAGCAGTCCGTCCAGGTGGATGGTTTCGGGGACGCGGAGCACCTCGGTCATGATGGCGCCGGCCTCCAGGTTGGCGCGCCGGTCCACCGGAACGGCGATGGCCTTCTTGACGTGCACCACACCCCGGATGTCGTCCGAGGACTCCCCGATGACGGGAAAGCGCGAGTATCCGGTGCGCTTGGCCGCCTCCACAATGTCCGAGACGGGCTGGTGCCCGTCGATGGTCTCCACCCGGATCCGGGGCGTCATCACGTCGGCGGCGGTCCGTCCGGAGAACTTCAGGGTCCGGGAGATGAAGTTGGCGGTGCGCTCGTCCAGCGTTCCCATGGCGGCGGAGCGGCGCACCAGGGAAGCGAGCTCAGCGGGCGTGCGGGCCCCCGAGATCTCTTCCTTGGCCTCGAGGCCAAAGACGTTGAGGACCTTGTTGGAGAAGCCGTTGAGCACCACGATGGCCGGCTTGAAGATGGCAGTGAAGACCAGTTGCGGGCGGGCCAGGGCTTTGCCGACCCGGAACGACAGGGCGATCGCCATGTTCTTCGGGACGAGTTCGCCGATCAGCATGGAGAGCAGCGTGGCCAGCGCCATGGCCAGCACCAGGGAGACCGACGTCGAGGCGGCCTCCGGCAGGCCCAGGGCTGTCAGCGGGCCTTCCAGCAGCTTGCCGACCGACGGTTCCATCACGTAGCCGGTCAGCAGCGTGGTGAGGGTGATGCCGAGCTGGCAGCTGGAGAGCTGCGTGGAGAGGGATTTGAGGCATTTGAGCAGCGGCGCGGCGGCGGTGTCGCCGTTGTCCACGGCGCGCTGGACGGTCGCCTGGTCAAGGGCGACCAGGGAGAACTCGACGGCGACGAAGAAGCCGGTGCCGAGAATGAGGAGCACTCCGGCTCCAAGCAGTAGCCACTCCATTTAGCGGCCCGCTTCGGAGCGTAAGGATGCCTGCCGGGGGAAACGTCCCGGCGGAGGATGGTCAGCCGGGGCCGAGGCTGTTTCCTGTAGGGCACTGTGTCCGCGTAGAGATGGCCGATGGGCGGCGGAGGAGTGATGGGCGCGTGAACGGGGTTTGCCGGCTCTGTGGGTGGACTGCGCGGGAACGTATGAGGTTCCTCGCTGACAGCCCCCAGGCCGGCACCTAGATTTACTGTCCATAAGGATTTCAGTCTACAGGAGCAGCAACGGCGGGCCTCCGCCGTGACGCCCGGCGCCGTAACGTCCGGCACGCTGCGGGGGTCACCAGCTTTGCGGGACCGGGCGGCCTTCCTCGTAGCCGGCCGCGGACTGGATGCCGGCCACAGCCCGCTCCCGGAACGCTTCCAGATCGGCGGCGCCCGCGTAGCTCATGGAACTGCGCAGCCCGGCGGTGATCATGTCCAGCAGGTCCTCGACGCCGGGGCGTGCGGAGTCGAGGTACATCCGGGACGTTGAAATCCCTTCCTCAAAGAGAGCCTTACGGTCCTTTTCAAAGGCACCTTCGCGCTGGTTGCGGTTTTGCACCGCACGGGCCGAGGCCATACCGAAGCTCTCCTTGTACTGCCGCCCGCTGGCGTCCTGCTGCAGGTCCCCCGGGCTTTCGTGGGTACCGGCGAACCAAGAGCCGATCATGACCTGGCTTGCCCCGGCCGCGAGGGCGAGGGCCACGTCGCGGGGGTAACGGACGCCGCCGTCGGCCCAGACCCGTCCGCCCGCGGCACGGGCAGCGGCCGAGCATTCCAGGACGGCGGAGAACTGCGGCCGGCCGACGGCGGTCATCATCCGGGTAGTGCACATGGCACCGGGCCCGACCCCGACCTTGACGATGTCCGCACCGGCCCGGATCAGCTCGCGGGTGGCATCGGCGGTGACCACGTTCCCTGCCACAACCGGCACGGCCGGATCCAGGCCCCGCACGGCGGCCAGGGCATCGAACATCTTCTGCTGGTGGCCGTGGGCGGTGTCCAGCACCAGGACATTGACCCCGGCGGCGAGCAGCTCAGCGGCCCGGCCGGCGACGTCGCCGTTGATGCCGACGGCGGCCGCCACCTTGAGGGCGCCGGCGCCGTCCAGGGACGGACGGTAGAGGGTTGAGCGGAGGGCACCTTTACGGGTCAGGACGCCGGCGAGGACTCCGGCCTGCTGCACCGGGGCGAAGTCAGTCCCCGCGGCGTCCATGGCATCGAAGGCCCGGCGGAGCGAGGCAGCGGCGGCGGCAGCGTCCGCACCGGCGTCGAACTCGGCCGCGTCGAGCACCAGCGGCTGGTGGCGCATCACCGAGGCAAGCGAGGCGAAGCGGTCCTGGCCTTCGAAGTCGGCTGCGCGGACCACCCCGGCCACGGCCCCGGCGTCGTCCACCACCACCACCGCACCGTGCGGACGCTTGCCCATCAGGTGCAGGGCATCGATCACCGTGTTGGAGGACTTCAAGCTGACCGGGGTTTCAAAGACCGTGTGGCGGGCCTTGACCCAGGCGGTGACATTGCGCAGAACCTCCAGCGGGACGTCCTGCGGCAGGACGGCCAGGCCGCCGCGGCGGGCCATCGTCTCAGCCATCCGCTTCCCGGTCACCGCCGTCATGTTCGCGACCACCAGCGGGATGGTGGAACCCGTTCCGTCGTCGGCCGAGAGATCCACGTCCAGCCGGGAGGTGACGTCCGAGCGGGACGGCACCAGGAAGATGTCCGAGTAGGTCAGGTCGGTGGTCGGCTCACTCAAAAAACGCACGGCTGCTCCTTCAGGAAGGGTCTCAGTGCGATTCTAGGTGACCCCGGGCAACGGGCCCGACCCGGGCCGCGTGACGGGTCCCGCGGGCCCGGCCGGACGCCTTTGCGGCTCATGAATGATTTGAGTCACCCTTATTGGCGGTTTGGCCGGAATCGTCACTAGACTGGCAAAGGTCTGGGTTCACTGGACGCGGAGAACTGGTTCGATTGACGTGCTGCGGCACCGTGGAAACCAGCGGGAATCAAACTCATGGAAGAGGCGTATTTCAAGTGCCAGAGCAGCCTAGCCACCGTCTACCCGAGGAATTTGGCGGAAACGAGTGGCTCGTTGACGAACTGTACGAGCGGTACCAGCAGGACAAGAACACGGTGGACGCCAAGTGGTGGCCGCTCTTCGAATCCTTCGATGCCAGCGACGGTTCCTCGACCAACGGCGCCTCGGCAGCGGCCGTCGCCAACCCCTCCACCCGTGAGCTTCCSGTCGTAGCCCAGGCCCCGGCAACGCAGGCCGCCGCGCCCGCGGCTCCGGCCGCCGCTGCTGCACCGGCCGCCCCGGCACCCGCCGCGGCCCCGGCTCCTGCAGCCGCCCCCGCACCGGCCGCCGCCCAGAAGGCACCGGCCACGGTTGCCCGCGACGGTTCCAAGACCGCCGAACCCGGCGCCGGCACGCAGCCGATCCCGGCCCAGCTCCCCAAGAACGTCAAGGCCCCCACGGCGCCGGAGGAAGACGTCGTCTCCGTCCTCCGCGGGCCGGCCAAGGCCATCGCCGCGAACATGGTGACCAGCCTGGAGGTGCCTACCGCGACCAGCGTCCGGGCCATCCCCGCCAAGCTGCTGATCGACAACCGCGTCGTCATCAACTCCAACCTTGCCCGCGCCCGCGGCGGGAAGGTCTCCTTCACGCACCTCATCGGCTACGCCGTGATCCGGGCCCTGGCCCAGTTCCCCTCGATGAACGTCTACTACGACGTCGTTGACGGCAAGCCGGTCGCCGTGCAGCCCGCGCACGTGAACTTCGGCATCGCCATCGACATGCCCAAGCCGGACGGCACCCGCCTGCTGATGGTCCCGAACATCAAGAAGGCGGAGACGCTCAACTTCTCCGAGTTCTGGCACACCTACGAGGACCTGATCAAGCGCGCCCGCAACGGCAAGCTGACGGCCGATGACCACTCCGGCACCACCGTCTCGCTGACCAACCCGGGCGGCATCGGGACCGTGCACTCGGTTCCCCGCCTGTCCAAGGGGCAGGCAGCGATCATCGGCGTCGGTGCCCTTGATTACCCGGCAGAGTTCCAGGGCGCCAGCGAGAAGATCATCGCGCACAACGCCATCAGCAAGGTCCTGACGCTGACCTCCACCTATGACCACCGCGTCATCCAGGGTGCCGGCAGCGGCGAGTTCCTGAAGCTTGTGCACCAGCTCCTCCTCGGTGCGCAGAACTTCTACGACGAGATCTTCGAATCCCTGCGCATCCCCTACGAGCCCGTGCGCTGGAGCCCGGACCTGCAGGTTGACCCGGCCGACGAGATCAACAAGGTCGCCCGGATCCAGCAGCTGATCCACTCCTACCGCGTCCGCGGCCACCTGATGGCGGACACCGACCCGCTCGAGTACGTCCAGCGCAAGCACCCGGACCTCGACGTCCTGACCTACGGCCTGACCCTGTGGGACCTGGACCGCGAGTGGCCCACCGGCGGCTTCGGCGGCAAGCCGATGCTGAAGTTCCGCGACATCCTTGGCGTCCTCCGGGATGCCTACTGCCGCACCACCGGCATTGAATACATGCACATCCAGGACCCGGCCGAGCGCAAATGGTTCCAGGACCAGCTGGAGCACCCCTACTCCAAGCCGAGCCGTGACGAACAGCTCCGCATCGTCTCCAAGCTCAACGCCGCCGAGGCATTCGAGACGTTCCTGCAGACCAAGTTCGTCGGGCAGAAGCGCTTCTCGCTTGAGGGCGGCGAGTCGCTGATCCCGCTGCTGGACGCCATCATTTCCGACGCGGCCGACGACGAGCTCGACGAGGTAGCGATCGGCATGGCCCACCGCGGCCGCCTGAACGTGCTCACCAACATCGCCGGCAAGACCTACGCCCAGGTCTTCCGCGAATTCGAGGGCACCCAGGACCCGCGCTCCGTGCAGGGCTCCGGCGACGTGAAGTACCACCTCGGCACCGAAGGCACCTTCACCTCGGACAACGGCAAGGAGACCAAGGTCTACCTCGCCGCCAACCCGTCCCACCTCGAAGCCGTGGACTCCGTCCTTGAAGGCATCGTCCGCGCCAAGCAGGACCGCCTGGACCAGGGCGAAGCGTTCCCCGTGCTGCCGATCATGGTGCACGGCGACGCGGCGTTCGCCGGCCAGGGCGTCGTGGCGGAAACGCTGAACCTGTCTCAGCTGCGCGGCTACCGCACCGGCGGCACCATCCACGTGGTGGTCAACAACCAGGTGGGCTTCACCACCGCGCCGTCCTCCTCACGCTCCTCGACCTACTCCACGGACGTCGCCAAGATGATCCAGGCGCCGGTGTTCCACGTGAACGGCGACGACCCGGAGGCCGTGGTCCGCATCGGACAGCTCGCCTACGAGTTCCGCCAGCGGTTCCACAAGGACGTTGTCATCGACATGGTCTGCTACCGCCGCCGCGGCCACAACGAGGGCGACGATCCCTCGATGACGCAGCCGCTGATGTACAACCTGATCGAGGCCAAGCGCTCGGTCCGCAAACTGTACACCGAGTCGCTGATCGGCCGCGGGGACATCACCGAGGAAGAAGCGGAGCAGCTGCTCCGCGACTACCAGGAACGCCTCGAGCGGGTCTTCGCCGAAACGCACGCCGCGCAGACCTCCCCGATTCCGATCATCACCGCCGATTCCGCCGCGGTGTCCGATCTGGAACGGCCCTCCGCCCAGCAGTCCGACTCGGGGATCAGCGCCCCGGAATCCACCGCGATCTCCGCCGAGACGCTGGCCCGGATCGGCAAGGCACACGTGAACTTCCCCGAGGGCTTCACGGTCCACGCGAAGCTCAAGCAGCTGCTGGAGAAGCGCGAGCAGATGTCCCGCGAGGGCGGCATTGACTGGGGCTTCGGCGAACTCGCCGCCTTCGGCTCGCTCAGCATGGAGGGCATCCCGGTCCGGCTCGCCGGCCAGGACTCCCGCCGCGGCACCTTCGTGCAGCGCCACGCCGTGTTCCACGACCGCGTCAACGGCGACGAGTGGATGCCGCTGTCCCAGCTCTCCGACGACCAGGCCAAGCTGTGGATCTACGATTCCCTGCTGTCCGAATACGCGGCCATGGGCTTCGAGTACGGCTACTCCGTCGAGCGCCCGGACGCCCTGGTGCTGTGGGAAGCGCAGTTCGGTGACTTCGTCAACGGCGCGCAGACCATCATCGACGAGTTCATCTCCTCGGCCGAGCAGAAATGGGGCCAGCGCTCCTCGCTGGTACTGATGCTGCCGCACGGCTACGAGGGCCAGGGCCCGGACCACTCCTCCGCCCGGATCGAACGCTTCCTGCAGATGTGCGCCGAGGAGAACATGATCGTGGCCAACCCCACGACCCCGGCCTCGCACTTCCACCTGCTCCGCCGCCAGGCATACAGCAGGCCCCGCAAGCCGCTGATCATCTTCACCCCGAAGCAGCTCCTGCGCCTCAAGGCAGCGGCGTCCTCGGTGGAAGACTTCACCACCGGCGCCTTCCGCCCGGTCATCCCCGAGCACGAGCAGCTGCAGGCGGACGCCGTCGAACGGGTACTGCTGGTCTCCGGCCGGCTGTATTACGACCTCCTGTCCACCCGGCAGAAGACCGGCGACACCACGACGGCGATCATCCGGGTCGAGCAGCTCTACCCGCTGCCCGCTGCGGACATCGCCGCCGAGCTCGCCAAGTACCCGAACGCCGACGTCGTCTGGGCGCAGGACGAGCCGGCGAACCAGGGTCCGTGGCCGTTCATCGGCCTGAACCTGCCGGACGCCCTCGACCGCCGCGTGCGACTCGTTTCCCGGCCCGCCTCGGCATCCACCGCGGCAGGATCGATGAAGCGCCACGCAGCCGAGCAGGACGCCCTGCTCAAGCAGGCATTCGCACGTAAGTAAACCCAGGCTGCCCGGCCGGAAGTGGAACCCCACGACTCCGGCCGGGCAGTTTCGTTTAATGCAGCCGCCGGGCACGGACCACAGCCGGCACCTGCACAGGGAATGATGAGGTAGTCGTGGAAGATCGGAAGCTGCGGATCGCGGCCGTAGGAGACGAACTGCTGGCCGGACTGGGCGACCCCCGGGCGCTGGGCTGGCTGGGACGGGTGCTCGCCCGCACCCCGGATGACGGGTTGACGCTCGAAAGCTATTCGCTGCCCTGCCCCCAGGAGGGCACGGACGGCCTGGCGGAGCGCTGGCTCGACGAGGCCGGACGGCGCTTCGGCCCGCAGCACGAGAACCGCCTGGTCATCGGGTTGTCCGGCCGCGACATCGAATTCGGGCTCTCCACCGCGCGCAGCCGGCTTAACCTCGCCAACATCCTCGACTCGGCGTCGCAGAACAAGATCGAGGTCTTTGTCGTCGGGCCGCCGCCGACACTTGACCCGATCCAGAACCGCCGGCTCGGGGAGCTGAACACCGCTTTCGCCGACGTCACGACGCGCCGCAAGCACCTGTACGTGGACACCTTCTCCCCGCTGCTCAGCCATGAGCAGTGGCGCCAGGACCTCGCGGCCAACGGCGGAACCCCCGGCCAGGCCGGATACGGACTGATGGCCTGGCTGGTACTGCACCGCGGCTGGTTCCAGTGGCTGGGCATCGACGCCCCGGAGTAGGCCCGCCATAATTCTGTCGCGATATATCTTGACCGCGCCCAAAGCGCGATATATCGTGTTTCCATAGTCGCGATATATCGCAAGCAACGAGGCTCGCCAGATCGCACCCGTCCGCATCCGGAGGAAGCATGGAACAGAATTCCTGGACCGTAACAGGTCCCCAGACGATCGACGTCGACGGCGTCCGCTCGCTCAAACTCGGCATCGTCCGCGGCCGCTTTGACATCGTCACCCACGAGGAGGCGGTGGCGCGCATCGAGGTCTCGGAGGTCGACGGCGATCCGCTGGCGGTCAGCCTCACCGACGGCCGGCTTGAGGTGCGCCACCAGCTCCACGGCGCGCAGGGCTGGTTCAAGAACCTCATGGGCACGGTGAACAACAACTCAAGCAACTCCGTGGTCATCAGCATCGCCCTTCCGGCCGGCGTCGACGTCGAGGCGGGCACGGTCAGCGGCGACGGGATGGTCTCCGGCCTCACCGGACACACGCGGCTGAACACGGTCTCCGGGTCCGTCTTGGCCGACGGCACCCAGGGCGAACTGGGTGTCAGCACCGTCAGCGGTGAGGTGATCGCCCGCAACCACAACGGCGTCCTGACTGCCAAGAGCGTCTCCGGCGAGGTCACGGCCTCCGGCGAGTTCAGCAACATCCGCGCCAACACGGTCAGCGGAGACCTCAGCTTCGACCTGCACGGGTTCACGCAGGACTTCGGCGCCAACTCCGTCTCCGGCGACGTCACCATCCGGCTCCCGCACGACGTCGGGGTGGACATCATCGCGAAGTCGGCCAGCGGCGCTGTGGTCATTGACGACCAGCGGTACATGCAGCCCGGAGGAACCCTGCAGACCATCGCCGGGCCCGACGCGAAGCTGATGCTGGTGCGCACCAACTCGGTCTCCGGCAAGACCTCGATCTTCCACAGCCAGCCGGGCACGGACACCGAAGCGGGACTCTGATGCCCCCGGTCTTCGCCCACGGCGCCCTGCGGCTGTACCTGCTGGCACTGCTGGAATCCGGCCCCAAACACGGCTACGAGCTGATCAAGGCCCTCAGCGACCGCTTCGGCGGCACCTACTCCCCCAGTGCCGGAACCATCTACCCGCGGCTCGCCAAGCTGGAGGACGAAGGGCTCGTGGCCACCCACACCGAAGGCCGGCGCACCAACTACAGCATCACCGCTGCCGGCCTGGTGGAACTGGACCGGCGGCGCGGGGAGCTGGCCACGGTGGAGGACGACATTTCCGCCTCCGTCCGGCGCCTCGCGGACAAGCTGCGCCAGGACATCCGGGTCAACATGCAGGGGCTCCGCGCGGACCTGGCAGCCACGGCGGAAGCCGCCCGCTCCACCGCCCGCAACGCCGCGTCCCCCGCCACGGCGCGTTACTCCAAGGAAAGCGACGGCAGGCTGAGGGAGGCCGAAATGCTGGTGCAGTCCTTCCGGGACGATATCCGGGTGGAACTGCGCCGGCATGCCGGCGCCAAGCCCGTCACCCCCGTCACCCTGGAGACCGTCAAGACGGTCCTCGACCAGGCCCGGATTTCCATCCGGAACTCACTGGGCGATTGAGCCGGCCCTACCCCTGTCTCGGTTCGCGGCGGCCCCGCTGATGTGGGAGACTTGAGGGCAGCTCTTTTGAGTACCAAGATTAAGGAGGCCAGCTATGAGCAAGCGTGCACGTAAACGTCGTGACCGTAAGCGTGGCGGCGCGAACCACGGTAAGCGCCCCAACACCTAAGCCACGGCTAGGATAGACAGCTTTAAGCAGAAGACCCCGGGAACCTCACGGTTCCCGGGGTCTTTCGCTTTGTGGCGGCGCGTCCGCGCCGGTACTTACGCTCCGGCGTCGGCCTCGACCGGACGGACCGAGTGGATCCGGTCCAGGATGGAGTTCTTGAGGTTCTCCGGCGCGGCCTCCGTGCAGGAGCGTTTGACCATAACGCGGATGACGCATTCGAGGTCGTACTGCTCGTGGCACTCCGGGCACTGGTCCAGATGGTCCTTGATCTCGGCGATGTCGTCGCGCGTCAGGGCACCGTCGAGGTACTCGTAGATGCGCTGCATCCGAGTGTCGTCGCAGTCGCCCAATCCCTGGCAGTCGCTCATTTCCCGTTCTCCTGATTGTTGCTCGCGGCCGCCGAGGCGGGATCGCCCGCGGCCCTGAATCCCCGCTCTGCCGCATAGTCGGCCAGCATGTCCCGCAACATCCGCCGGCCGCGGTGCAGCCTGGACATAACGGTCCCGATCGGGGTGTTCATGATGTCTGAAATTTCCTTGTACGCGAACCCTTCGACGTCGGCGAAGTAGACAGCCAGCCTGAACTCTTCCGGAATGGACTGCAGGGCCCGCTTCACGTCCGAATCCGGCAGGTGGTCCAGCGCTTCAGCCTCGGCGGAACGCAACCCCGTCGAGGTGTGCGACTCCGCGCGGGCCAGCTGCCAGTCCTCGATGGTGTCCGAGTTGGACTGCAGCGGTTCGCGCTGCCGCTTCCGGTACAGGTTGATGTACGTGTTGGTAAGGATCCGGTACAGCCACGCTTTGAGGTTGGTGCCGGGCTTGTACTGGTGGAACGCGGAGAAAGCTTTGGTGTACGCCTCCTGCACGAGGTCCTCGGCGTCGGCCGGATTACGGGCCATTCGCATGGCCGCCGAATACAGCTGGTCGACATACTGCATCGCGTCGCGCTCAAAGCGGACGCGGCGTTCCTCCGAAGTCTCGGCGGACGTGTCCAGCGGCTGGCCGGTGCCGTCGGCCGCCACGGTTTCCGTGGCTGTGCGTTCAGCGGCTGCTGCGTCGTCTTTTCCGGCTACTTCGTGCGTGGCCGCTACGGCCGGATCCATGGTGCTCATTGCGTTCAAGTCTACTGTCACCTTCCGGCGGGTGCCTGAAGCTCCCGTCAGGGCAACGCCCCACGGTTCCTCCAAGGCTGCGTCCTGCACCCGGAATTCCTTTACCAGAACCAAACTTCCGCCTTTCTGCACCGCATCCGCACCGGACAGCCGCAGACCGGACAACGGCCCGCTGCCCTGGGTTTGCCTGTACGTTTTTGCCCCTGTTTTTCGGTCCCCTTCTCCGCGGAGACCTGTCAAGCACAACTGCACACAACGGGCAAATATTCCGCAAAAGTGCAAGACTAGAACCGGTTCTCCCGCAGAGCGTCCGCGGTTCATCCATCCAGGAGGAAATTCATGTCCTTTGTCCGCTTTCTCGCCCGCCCCATGCTCGCCTCCAGCTTCGTCCTCGCAGGCATGGACAAGCTCCAGAATGCGGATGACACTGCGGCACAGCTGTCTCCCCTCCTCCGCCGCGCCGCCGACACCCTGCCGTTCCAGACCAACGAGCTCGTTCTGGCCCGCGTTATTGGCGGCACCCAGGTGGGCGCCGGCGTCCTCTTCGCCCTGGGAAAGTCAGCCCGCCTCGCCGCCACCGTCCTCGCCGTGATCTCGGCCCTGAACGGCTTTGTTGAATGGCGCAGCGCGGACATCTCCTCCAAGGAAGGCCGCAACGCCCGGCGCAAGCAGCTGCTGAAGAACGTGTCGCTGACCGGCGGAGTACTGCTGGCCGCCGTTGACACCGCGGGCAAGCCGAGCCTGGCCTGGCGCGCCGAGCACCTCGCCGCCGACGCGCGGAAGACCACGGCCCACCTCGCCGCCGACGCACGGAAGACCACCGGCAAGAAGCTGAAGAAGGCTGACAAGGCACTCCGCAAGGCCGTCGACAACACCGTCGGAGCCTAAGACTGAAATGACCGGCACCACCCCCTCCGCAGCTGCCATTTCCTCCCCGGCCGGCGGCGGTCCGCACTGGCGCGCGCCGTTCGCGGACGGCCCCGTCGATGCCACTGTCACGGTTCCCGGCTCGAAATCCCTGACCAACCGGTACCTGGTCCTGGCCGCCCTCGCGGACGGTGTCTGCAGGCTGCGGGCTCCGCTGCATTCCCGGGACTCAGCCCTGATGATCGAGGCACTGCGGCAGCTGGGGGCCACGATCACGGAAGTCCCCGGCGACGGCGCCTTCGGCCCTGACCTGGAGATCACCCCGATCAGCGCGGGCGCTGCCGGCTCCGACGCCGCCGTCGACTGCGGCCTGGCCGGGACGGTGATGCGATTTGTTCCGCCCGTCGCGGCCCTGCGCCGCGGGACCACCGTGTTCGACGGCGACCCGCATGCCCGCAAGCGCCCGATGGGCACCATCATCGAGGCCCTGGCCGGACTCGGTGTAGCGGTAAGCGCGCCCGACGGCGGTCCCGCGTCATCGCTGCCCTTCGCGGTCCGCGGCACCGGGGAAGTCCGCGGCGGCCACCTCGTGATCGACGCCAGCGCGTCCTCCCAGTTTGTCTCGGCCCTGCTGCTCACCGGAGCCAGGTTCGAGGAGGGCCTGCACCTGGAGCACGTCGGCAAGCCGGTTCCCAGCCTGGACCACATCAGCATGACGGTCACGGCGCTCCGCGGAGTCGGCGTGGCCGTCGATGATTCCGTGCCGAACCACTGGATTGTCTCCCCCGGACCCATCCGCGCCTTCGACCAGCGCATCGAACAGGACCTCTCCAATGCGGGACCGTTCCTGGCTGCTGCCCTGGCCACCCGCGGCACCGTCCGGATTCCCAACTGGCCCGCCGGGACCACCCAGGTGGGTGACCTCTGGCGCGAGATCCTGGCCGCCATGGGCGCCACCGTTTCCCTCGACGACGGGACCCTGACTGTCACCGGCGGCGCCGAGATCACCGGCGGCGACTTCGACGAGACCAGCGAACTAGCCCCGACTGTTGCCGCCCTGTGCGCCCTGGCCACCGGCCCGTCCCGGCTCACCGGCATCGCCCACCTGCGCGGCCACGAGACGGACCGGCTCGCCGCTTTGGTCGCCGAAATCAACCGCCTGGGCGGCGACGCCGAGGAAACCGCCGACGGCCTCATCATCCGGCCGGCCACCCTGCATGGCGGCGTGGTGCACAGTTACGCTGACCACCGGATGGCCACCGCCGGAGCCATCCTTGGACTCGCCGTCCCTGGTGTGGAGGTGGAGGACATCGCCACCACGGCTAAGACGATGCCGGACTTCCCGCAGCTATGGGCGGCGATGCTCGGCGGGGCAGCCGCACAACAGACGACCGCACAGACGGCCCCGGTAGTGCAGGACAGCGCAGAGAAGGACACCACCGGTGGCACGCAGCACTGACTCCTGGGACGAATCGGATGTCCGGATCCGCCCCAACAAAAAGGGCTCGAGGCCCCGCACCAAGGACCGGCCCAGCCACGACGACGCCGTGACCGGCCGCATCATCACCGTGGACCGCGGACGCTACACCGCCGTCGTCGACGAAGGCAGCAGCGGCGAACGGAAGATCATTGCCGCCCGGGCCCGGGAACTGCGCCGCAATCCCGTGGTGGCCGGCGACTTCGTCTCCCTGGTCGGTGACGTCAGCGGTGAGGCCGACACGCTGGCCCGCCTGGTCAAAATCCAGGACCGCCGGACCCTGCTGCGGCGCAGCGCCGACGACACGGACCCAATCGAACGCGCCGTCGTCGCCAATGCCGACCAGCTGGTGGTGGTGGTCGCCGCCGCCAACCCGGAGCCCCGCACCGGGTTCATCGACCGTGCCCTCGTGGCGGCCTACGACGCCGGCATCGAACCGCTGCTCCTGGTCACCAAAGCGGACGTCAAGGACCCCGCCGAGCTGCTCGCCAACTATCAGCACCTCGACTTCCCCGTCATCATTTCCAAGACGGCCGACTCGGCCGCCTCGGGCATCGACGCCCGCTCGGACGACGGCCTGTCCGCCCGGCTGGACAAGAACGCGGTCTCGCAGCTGCGCGGGTACCTCGACGGCAAGGTCACCGTCATGCTGGGCCATTCCGGCGTCGGCAAATCCACCATGGTCAACGCGCTCACAGGGGCCGAACGTGCCACCGGCGGCGTCAACGCCGTGACCGGACGCGGCCGCCACACCTCCTCCTCCGCCCTGGCGCTGAAGGTCAACGACGCGCCCGCCGGCAGCTGGATCATCGACACCCCCGGCATCCGTTCCTTCGGCCTGGCCCACGTGGACCCGGACCGGATCCTGCGTTCGTTCCCCGACCTGGAGCCGGGCACCGCGGACTGCGAACGGGGCTGCAAGCACGACGCCACCGCCGTTAACTGCGGCGTGGACGCCTGGGTGCAGGGCGGCCACGCCGGACCGTCCGGCCCTGCGCGCCTTGCCTCCCTGCGCCGGCTCCTCGGCACGGATCCGCGCATGGAAGCACAGGAAACCAAGGAGCTGGGCAGCGTCTCCTAACAGGGTCCGCCCGGCCGGCAGCGACGTGGCCTCCCGGTCCCGGGAGCTTTTTGACGGTAGCTTGGAGGCATGAGCCAACCCGCTTCGAGCTACAACGATGACCTGCGCCTCGCCCATGTACTGGCAGATTCCGTAGATTCCCAGACCATGAGCCGCTTCAAGGCGCTCGACCTTCGGATCGAAACGAAGCCGGACCTCACCCCCGTCACTGACGCGGACAAGTCCGCCGAGGAAGCCATCCGTGGCCAGCTGTCCCGCTCCCGGCCGCGCGACGCGGTCCTGGGCGAGGAGTTCGGCAGCTCCGGCCACGGCTCGCGCCGCTGGATCATCGACCCCATCGACGGAACCAAGAACTTCGTCCGCGGCGTCCCCGTCTGGGCCACCCTGATCGCTCTCGTGGACGAGGGCGAGCCGGTGGTCGGCGTCGTCAGCGCCCCGGCCCTGGGCAAGCGCTGGTGGGCCGCCAAAGGCGCCGGCGCCTACATGGGCCGGTCCCTGGCCGCCGCCACCCGGCTCAAAGTCTCCAACGTCTCGCGCCTCGAAGACGCCTCGCTGTCCTACTCGAGCCTGGGCGGCTGGAAGCAGCGCGGCAATCTGGACGAATTCCTCGGCCTCACCGAGGAAGTCTGGCGCACCCGCGCATACGGCGACTTCTGGTCTTACTGCCTGGTGGCCGAGGGTGCCGTGGACATCGCCTGCGAACCCGAGCTCAACCTTTACGACATGGCGGCGCTGGTCCCGATCGTGACCGAGGCCGGCGGGCGTTTCACCTCGCTGGAAGGCGAGGATGGCCCGTTCGGCGGGAACGCGCTCGCCACGAACTCCATCCTGCATTCGGAAGTCCTCAAGCGCCTGAACCCCGGTCTCGACGACCTCCTCTAGCCCGCTCCGCGGCAGGCAGCCGTAACACAACGCTTCACATTCCGGACCTCCCTTTCCCGGGCGGCACGCCATGTCCTAGGCTCGAACCAGGTCACGAGTGCCAGCGCTAAACCCCGGTTTGCTGGCCGGCAACCCTCCATTCGCGGCGGGGTGCCCCGGGTGACGACCTGGCCGGTCCGGAGCGGACCCGGCAAGCGCGGATCCCCTGTGAGCGGGGTCCTTTCAAGCGAGGTCCCATGACGACTGCCACCATTTCCACCCACCCCACCTCTTCCGCCGGCGCCCCGGTGCCGGCCGACGCGCGGTTCGACGCCGCCCGCAGGCCGCTGTCCGCCGTGTCCGGCGCTGAAATCCAGGCGCCCCTGATCCAGGGCGGCCACGTCCGCTACGCCAACCTGGACTACGGCGCGTCGGCGCCGGCCCTGTCCGTGGTCTCCGCCTACCTCAACGAGATCCTGCCCTACTACGCCAGCGTCCACCGCGGCGCAGGCTACGCCTCGCAGCTCAGCACCTCGGTCTACGAAAACGCCCGGAACATTGTCCGAGGCTTTGTGGGCGGCCGTGCGGACGACTCGGTGATCTTCACCCGGAACACCACCGACTCCCTGAATCTCCTGGCCGGTTGCCTCCCGGCGGCTGACGGACGCCCTACCGGCGAGGTGCTCTACCTCGATATCGAACACCACGCCAACCTGCTGCCCTGGCAGAACGTCCCGCACCGCAGTGTGGTCGCGGCCCCCACCCTGGCCGGCACCGTGGCGCGGCTCCGCCAGGAACTCGCCCGCGGCGGTGTGAGCCTGCTCGCCGTCACCGGCGCGTCCAACGTCACCGGCGAGATCCTGCCCATCGGCGAGCTCGCCGCCCTGGCGCACGAGTTCGGCGCCCGGATCGCCGTCGACGCCGCCCAACTGGCCCCGCACCGCCGGATCAACATCAGCGCGGACGACGTCGACTACCTCGCGTTCTCCGGCCACAAGCTCTACGCCCCGTTCGGCGCCGGGGTGCTGGTGGGCCGCCCGGACTGGCTCGACGCCGGAACCCCGCACCTGGCCGGAGGCGGCGCCGTGCGGGACGCGAGGCTCGACTCCGTCAGCTGGACCACGGGACCGGCGCGCCACGAGGGCGGCTCCCCGAACGTGCTGGGGGCTGCTGCCCTGGCCCGGGCCAGCCAGGTCATCGAGGCGCTCGACGACGTGCAGTGGCACGCCCACGAGGACGCCATCCGGTCCTTCCTGGTGGAGGGACTGGAACGGATCGACGGCGTGAGCGTCCACCACATTTTCGAGGACACCGCCGCCGGTAACGGGCCCGGAACAATCGGCGTGGTCAACTTCTCTGTGGCCGGGTACGACGCCGGCCTGGTCGCCGCCTACCTCTCGGCGGAGCATGGCATCGGCCTGCGCGACGGCCGGTTCTGCGCCCACCCGCTGCTGAAACGGCTGGGCCTGCCGGCCGGGTCACTCCGTGCCAGTTTTGGCCTCGGGTCCCGCCTCGACGACGCCCAGCGGCTCCTGGCCGGGCTGCAGGAGCTCCGGCGCAACGGGCTCGGCTGGGACTACGTGGTGGACGCGGGCCGCTGGGTCCCGGCCAACGACACCCGCAGCTATCCGCACTGGGCACCCAACACCCCGGGCACGGCCGGCGCGGCGCCCTGCACGCTGGACTGACACCAGCGCCGGCCGCAAGCGCCGGGCCCCCGCGTGCGGTAAATTCGGTAGGTACCAAATTCAAGCTGCCGGAGGAGACGACACGTGGCACGCGGGGGCCCAAAACTGCAGCACCAGCGGCGGCAGGAGCTCGGCCAAAGCTTCCAGGACGGCGGGGAACACTACGACCGGGTGCGGCCCGGCTACCCGGCTGATTCCGCCGACTGGCTGATACCCGCCGGAGCCAGCGACGCCGCCGACCTCGGCGCCGGGACGGGCAAGTTCACGGCGCTGCTGGTCCGGCGCGGCCTCCGGACCGTGGCCATCGACCCGTCAACGGACATGCTGGAACAACTGCGCGCATCATTGCCCGGAGTCGCCGCCGTCGAGGGAACCGCCGAACGTACCGGCCTGCCGGCAGACGCCTTCGACCTCGTCACCGTGGCCCAGGCCTGGCACTGGTGCGATCCCCTGCTGGCCAGCACCGAGGCCGCGCGGATCCTGCGCCCGCACGGGGTCCTCGGCCTGATCTGGAACCAGCTCGACACCTCCGTGCCCTGGGTACACCGGCTCTCCCGCATCATGCATGCCGGCGATGTCCACAAACCCCACTTCCGGCCGCCCGTCGGCCCGGAGTTCACCGGGCTGGAAAGCCACCTCACCCGCTGGGAAGATCCGGTCAGCACGCAGGACCTCATGGAACTCGCCAAGTCCCGCAGCTACTACCTGCGGGCCGGCGAGGCCACCCGCCAGAAGGTGCTTAGCAACCTCGACTGGTACCTGCACGAGCACCTCGGCCACGTTCCGGGCGAGATCCTTCCGCTGCCTTACCTGACGCAGAGCTGGCGCGCCTTCAAGGCCTAGTCCCTACCCGGCCACTCCCCCGGCAATCCAGCCGACGGCCATTGCACGGGCCACCCGCTCACGCCTATGATTTCGGTGTGCCTAACTTTTATGTTCAGGCATTCGGAAACTTAATGGGAGCCCCGCAGTGCTGGACGTAACAGGACACCAACCCCGCCCCGATGCCCAGCCCCCGGCCCGAAAGGTCAGGGGCCGGCGCAGGGCGCTGCTTGGCCTGCTCGGTCCAGCCTTCGTCGCTGCCATCGCCTATGTCGATCCCGGCAACGTCGCGGCGAACCTCACCGCCGGCGCCAAGTACGGGTACCTGCTGGTCTGGGTCCTGGTCGCCGCGAACGCGATGGCCGTGCTGGTCCAGTACCAGTCCGCCAAGCTCGGCATCGTCACGGGGAAAAGCCTGCCGGAGATCCTCGGTGAGCGGCTCAGGCCCGCCTGGCGCCGTGCCTTCTGGGTCCAGGCCGAAATCGTGGCCGCGGCAACCGACCTTGCCGAGGTGGTGGGCGGCGCCGTGGCCCTCTACCTGCTGTTCGGCCTCCCCCTCCCCCTGGGCGCAGTGATTGTCGGCGGCGTTTCGATGGTGCTGCTCGCTGTCCAGAGCCGGAACCAGCAGCGGCCCTTCGAGTTCGTCATCATGTTCCTGCTCGGCATCATCACCGTCGGGTTCCTGGCCGGCCTGTTCATCAGCCCCGCCGATCCGGGTGGTGTGCTGGCCGGGCTGGTACCGGCCTTCCAGGGACCGGACACCGTGCTGCTGGCTGCGAGTATGCTCGGGGCCACCGTGATGCCGCACGCCATCTACGTCCACTCGGCCCTCTCCCGCGACCGGCACCGGCCCAACCCACACCTGCACGTCCCGCCGCACGCGATGTCGCGGCTGGTCAGGGCCACCCGCTGGGACGTTGTGGCCGCCCTGGCCGTCGCCGGCATCGTCAACATCGGCATGCTGCTCCTGGCCGCATCCACCCTCGGCGGCGTCGAGGGAACTGACACCATCGAGGGCGCCCATTCGGCCATCTCCGCCAGCCTCGGCCCCGTGGTCGGTGTGGTCTTTGCCGTCGGCCTGCTGGCTTCGGGCCTGGCCTCCACCTCCGTGGGCTGCTACGCCGGCGGCACCATCATGCAGGGCCTGCTGAAGATCAGGATCCCGCTGATGACGCGCCGGGTGCTGACCCTGATCCCGGCAGTCGTGCTGCTGGCCGTCGGCTTCGACCCCACCTGGGCGCTGGTCCTCAGCCAGGTGGTGCTGAGCTTCGGGATCCCGTTCGTCCTGGTTCCGCTGGTGGTGCTGACCAGCAACAGGTCCCTGATGGGCCAGTTCGCCGACGGGATGGCGCTCCGCGTGGCCGCCATAGTCAGCGTCGTCCTGGTGGTCGCGCTGAACCTGGTGCTGCTGTGGCTCACCTTCACCGGCGCCGCCGGACGGTAGGCTGGGGACTGTGAAGACCAGTCCGCCCTCCTCCTCGATCGAGGACTACGTCAAGGTCATCTACTCCTTTACGGAGTGGCAGGACAAGCCGATCACCTCCACCCAACTTGCCCAGCGGCTGGGCGTCGCGAATTCCTCGGTCTCGGAGATGGTCCGCAAACTCAAGGACCAGGGCCTGGTGGACCACAAACCATACAGTGCCGTGACCCTGACCGACGATGGCGTCCGGCTGGCCCTCTCCATGGTGCGGCGGCACCGGCTGATCGAAACGTTCCTGGTCCAGGAGCTCGGGTACCGCTGGGACCAGGTCCACGACGAGGCGGAACTGCTCGAGCACGCCGTCTCCGAAACGTTCATCGAGCGGATGGCTGCCAAGCTGGGCCACCCGGTCCGGGACCCGCACGGCGACCCGATCCCGGCGGCGGACGGCTCCGTCCTGATGCCGCCCGCTTACCGGATGAGCGAACTCGATAAGGGCCACACCGGCCGAATCACCCGCATCAGCGACGAGAACCCCGAACTGCTCCGCTACCTCGCCGCTGAACAGATCGATCTGGACGCCGACGTCGAGGTCCTGGGACGCAAACCGTTCGGCGGCCCGCTGATGGTCCGCATCGGCGCCGGAGGCGTCATGCGCGACGTCGACCTCGCCGACGAGGTCGCGGCGGCCCTCTGGGTCCACAGCGACGCGGCCCACTCCGGCTGCAGCGTCGCGGACCGTTAAGGGGCGCGCCATGAACCGCACACCTCAACCACGCCCCGCCGCGCGGCCGGGGCTCCCGGGCTGGCGGGCCTGGGCAGCTGTCGCCGTCGGCGGCCTGATCGGGACCGAACTGCGCTATGGCGCGGGCCTGGTGTTCCCCGAGGCGCCAGGCGGCGTCCCCTGGACCACCCTTGCGATCAACGTCCTGGGCAGCTTCGTCCTGGCGGCCCTCACCACCCTCTGGATCGCCCGTCCCCGGACTGCGTTCTGGCTCAGGGCCGGCCTCGGCCCGGGCCTGCTGGGTTCCTTCACCACGTTTTCGGCCCTGGCCCTGGCCGTCGACCAGCTGATCCGGGGCGGCTTCCATGCCGTCTGGCTGGCCTACCTGGCCCTGTCGCTGGTCCTGGGACTGGGGGCGGCCGCGGCCGGCTGGAAGTCCGGCAAAGCCTTGGCCGACCTCAGCGGGACTGCCCAATGACCGCCGCGTTGCTGGTGGGGGCCTTCGGCATAGCCGGCGCCCTGCTCCGTTTCGCCGTCGACTCCTGGTTCGCGCACCGGCCCGGACCCCACCCGCACTGGCCGTGGGCCACCCTGGCGGTCAACGTCGTCGGGTCCTTCATCATCGGGCTGTCCCTTGGCGTGACGCCGCACCTGGGCCTCGGTGCGGAATGGCAGGCGGCGGTGGCCAGCGGCCTGGCCGGCGGCCTGACCACATTCAGTTCCTGGACCACGGCCACCATCAGGCTGGTCAGCGAGGCGCGCTACCGCGCCGCCGCCCTCAATGTCGCCGTCAACCTGGCGGCGGGACTCGCCGCGGCGGCCCTCGGTGTGGCCCTGGCCCGTTAGTTCTCCACCGCGGTTTGCGGCGGGTTCCGGATGCCGACGGCGGACGCCGCGGCACCCACCAGGAAGAGTGCGGCGGTGACCGCCGCCGTGGCGTGCAGGCCCGACGTCGTGATCACCGGCCCGGTGATCAGCCCGGCGAAGGCGATGGCCACCAGCCCGGCGATGCGGGCGACGGCGTTGTTCACCGCGGAGCCGATGCCGGCTTCCTCAGGCACCACGGCGCCCAGGATCGCCGCGGTCAACGGCGCCACGGTGACCGCCAGGCCGACGCCAAACACCATCAGCCCCGGGAAGACCTGGGCGAAGTAGTCCAGCGGCAGCCCGATGCCGAGCATCATCAGGAACCCGGCGGCGCAGAGCAGCGGCCCGGCCGTCATGAACCAGCGGGGACCGAAGCGGCCGGAGAGCGTTCCTACCTTGGAGGACAGCAGGAGCAGGATCAGCGTGGAGGGCAGCATGGCGACGCCCGCCGCCGTCGCACCCAGCCCGGCGACCTGCTGCAGGAACAGTCCCAGGACGAAGAATCCCAGGCTCAGGGCACCGTAGATCACCGTCGTGGCCACGTTGCCCCAGCCGAAGTTCCGGATGGTGAAGAGCCGCAGGGGCATCATGGGGGCCGGGGTCCGGCGTTCATGGAGCAGGAAGCCCGCGAGACCGGCGAGGCCCACTACCAGCGGGATCCAGACCTGCGGAGAGCCCCAGCCGAGGGTGCCGCGTTCGATAAAGGCATACACAACGCCGCCGAGGCCGATGATTGCCAGGATGGTTCCGGTGACGTCGATGCTGCTGCCGGGGGCGCGGCCCAGGTCCAGTTCGCGCAGCCGCCGGAGGGCGGGCCACACCGCAACCGCGGGGACGATGTTAAGGAAGAAAATAACCCGCCAGGTGAAGACATCCACGGAGACACCGCCGAGTACGGGAGCGGCCACGATGGCGCCGGAGGTCCAGGCGGACCACTTGCCGATCGCCGCTGACTGGGCCGGTCCGCTGAAGACCGTCACGATCAGGGCCAGCGAACTGGGCACCAGCAGGGCGCCGGCCACACCCTGCAGGCCACGCGCCACAATCAGCGATTCGCCGCTCCAGGCGAGGCCGCAGAGGACCGAGGTGGCGGTGAAGCCGGCGAGGCCCCACTGCAGGACGCGGACTCGGCCGAACTGGTCCGAGAGGGAGCCGGCCACCAGGATCAGCGCCCCGAGCGTGAGCAGGTAGGCGTCCACCACCCACTGCTGGACCACCAGTCCGCCGCCGAGTTCGCGGCTGATGGCGGGGAGGGCCAGGTTGACCACCGAGCCGTCAAGGAAGGCGATGAAGGACGCGACGATCGCGACGTAGAGGACACGTCGTTCCAGGACTGACAAGGCTGCGGCGGGGGTGCCGGGCATGGCTGCTGCTTTCCTCACTGCCTGCCTGACGGCGGGGCACCGGGTTTGGAATGAGCCTAGCACCGGGGGCCCGCTGACGGTCCGCATCCCCGGATCGCGTAAAGTTGAGGGATGGTTACGAGACGAGAAGCTGCCCAGATCCTTGATATTCCGCTGGAAATGGCCAACCGTCACGGTATCCCGACCCGCCTGTCCGAGGCCGAACTGGGCGAGCTCCTCGACAGCCCGCCGGCGTGGCTGCTTCAGTCCCGGGCCAACCGCACGGGCAAGCGCCCGGTGTGGGTCCAGCTGACCTGTGCCGTGTGCGGGTTCGCAGAAACCGCGCGGCCCAAGAAGTGGTGGCCTGACTTCAGCCACGTCTGCTGCGCGCACCACTCCCCCTACGAGCTTCCTCCCCTGGACGACGGACTGGTCCGCAGCGAGTACGAGGGCGTCGGGAACCGGTTCATCGGCATCGTGGACGTTGAGGTACCCGGGGCGTAGCCTTAAAAGCACGGGCTCATCCCGGGCCCCCACCTTTAGGGAGCGCGCAATGCCTGACAAGTCGCCGCACCGGCACCTCACCAAGAAGCCGGTCAAAACCATCAAGGAAAAACGGGCCGATAAGAAGGCCAAGCACATTGTCGATGAGCACACTGACCCGGTAGCGCACATCAAGAAGCGCTGACCGTGTGAGCAAACAAAAAGGCCGGAAGCTGATGCTTCCGGCCTTTTGCTACGGGGTGGAGCCCCGTTGCCGGGGTTCCTGCTGTGGAGATGGGGGGAATTGAACCCCCGTCCGATGTCGTGTTGTCAGGGCTTCTCCGGGCGCAGTTTGCGTCGGATTTTCTCGGCCCCGGCCATGCTGCAAACAGCTGGCCGATCCGGGCCCAGTCATCTAAGAGTCCCGTTCACCCCGATGACGGAGGTAAACAGCAGTGGCTATCTAAATGACGCCAGGATCCGGGGCAATAGCAACCTCGGGCTGACGGACTGTCTTACTGCTTAGGCAGCGAGAGCGAAGTCAGTGCGTTTTGATTCGGCACTTATTGGTTTGCAGACAGCGTTTACGAGATAATTCTGCATCCTCGGCCCGCTTCACCTGTCGCGACTAACATCGTCGAAACCGATCATCCCCGTATTTTGTTACCAAACCGGTCCGGATCTGATCGATCCTTCCCGGACTATCAAGCATAACGCACCGTCCGCCGGAATCATTCCCCGGCGCAGTAGGGCGGGCCGGGCACCGCCCGCGGCCCCGGCCCTGGGGTCAGGCGCGGTTACGCTCGCGCATCACCCGCAGGGCCTCGCGCTTGTCCTGCTGCTCGCGCAGGGTCTGGCGCTTGTCGTATTCCTTCTTGCCGCGGGCGACGCCGATCTCCACTTTGGCGCGGCCGTCGACGAAGTACAGCTGCAGCGGCACGATCGTGAAACCCGACTCGCGGATCTTATGCGAGATCTTAGTCAGCTCATCGCGGTGCAGCAGCAGCTTGCGGCGGCGCCGTGCGGCGTGGTTGGTCCAGCTCCCCTGGTTGTACTCGGGGATATGGATGCCCTCCATCCACAGCTCATCGTTGTAGAAGGTGCAGAAGCCGTCGACCATGGACGCATGGCCCTCGCGCAGGGACTTCACTTCGGTGCCCATGAGTGCGATTCCCGCCTCATAGGTATCCATGATGTGGTAGTCGTGCCGGGCCTTGCGGTTGGTGGCCACTACCTTCCGGCCACTTTCTTTAGGCACGGTAAGACTCCTCAATCGATACGTTGGGTCAGTTCCAGTCTAGAGCAGGCCCATCGGGTCCACGGCCTGGCCGTTGACCCACGTCTCGAAGTGGGAGTGGCAGCCGGTGGAGTTACCGGTGGTGCCCGAGTACGCGATCAGCTGTCCCTGGCTGACCTGCTGGCCGTCCGAGACCACCACGGAGGTGTTGTGGTAGAAGATCGTGGTCAACGAGTTGCCCTGGACAACGCCGTGGGAGATCTTCACGTGGTATCCGCCGCCGTCGTTGCCCCACCCTGCGGAGAAGACGGTGCCGGCTGCCGGGGCGTAGACCGGAGTGCCGCAGGGGGCGCCGAAGTCGATGCCCGTGTGCATGTAGCCGCCCTGGCCGTAGAAGTCGATGGTGCCCGGCGGGGTCGCACGCCAGCCGAAGCCGGAGGTGATCGGGATACCGTTGAAGGGGCTGCGCAGGCCGAACGCCGACGCCGGTCCCGGAGGCGCCGGAACGTAGGGCGCCGGCGGGGGCGGAGCCTGGCCCTGGGCCCGGGCTGCTGCGGCGGCCGCGGCAGCTGCTGCCGCCGCGATCCGGCGCTGCTCGGCTTCCCAGGCCTCACGCAGTTTCCGGTCGCGTTCGACGATTTCCGCGGCGACGGCGGCCTGGCGGGACTTCACCTGGGCGATCTGGCTCTGGATGCCGGGCTTGGCGGCTTTGAGCTGGCTGCTCAGGCGGGAGGTGTCCGCGATGAGCTTGTCCACCTTGGCCTTTTGGGCTTCCGCCTCGTCCCGCGCCGCTTTCTCGCGGACCAGGGCCTCGTCGGCCTTGGCCTTGAGATCGGCGATCTCGGCCTCGACGGCCTGCAGGCGTGCCTGGGAGTTCACGTTGGTGGCGTTCTGCTGCGTCAGCTTATCCATCGCGGAGTTCTGGCTGCGCAGGGCCTGGTCCGCGAGGTCGATGGTGTCGGTCAGGCTGCCGCTTTTGTTGGAGCCGAAGAACAGCGAGAGGTTGGAGGGTACCCCGCCGGACTTATACGCCTGCGTGGCGATCTGTCCGATCAGTTTCCGGGTGTCGTTGATCTTCTGCTTGTCGTTTTCCAGCTGCTGGGTGATCTTGGCCTTGTTCTGCTGGGCCAGATCCACCCGGGCTGCGAGGGCTTCGACTTCCCTGACAGCGCCGGCCACACGGCCCTGCGCGTCGAGCAGCGCCTGCTGGGCGCCGGGCAGCTGGCCCTGGTACAGGACGAGGTCGCCGGCGGCCTTGGCGATTTTCCCGTCGACGAACTCGAGCGACTGCTGGGCCCGCTGCGCCTCCGCCCGGAGGGCGGCCTGCTGGTCCTCGAGCGAGTCGGCGAATGCCACCGGGGTGGACGCGCCGAGGTTGGCGGCGAGGACCAGTGCCACCGCGGCGCTGATCATACGGCAGCGGCGGTTGGGGGTGCGGGCCGGTGCGGTGCGTCGGACCATCGGGTTCATGAGCGTTCCTCTTCGTTGCGCAAGGCTAGACCCGCAGGTAGCGGCGGAGGGTCAGGAGTGATGATGTCCCGGCCAGCAGGACGCCCAGGCCGATCAGGGCCGGAGCCAGGATCAGGGTCTGCCCGGGGGAAATGAAGGCGGTGTCCGGGTACTGCTTGGACAGGACCTCGCCCAGGAAGAAGTGCGCGACGGCCCACAGCGTGCCGGAGGCCAGGGCCGCGCCAATGACGGCGGCAATCACACCCTCCAGGATGAAGGGCAGCTGGATTACTGTCTTGGAAGCACCCACCAGGCGCATAATGCCGGTCTCCCGGCGTCGGCTGAAGGCCGAGAGCCGGATGGTGGTGGCTATCAGCAGGATGGCGCAGACAATCATCACGCCGGCGATGCTGACGGCCACCAGGGAGGCCGCGTTCATCGCGGAGAACAGCCGCTCCAGGAGCTGTCGCTGGTCGATGACGGATTCAACACCGGGCTGCGAGGAGAAGTTTTCGCTGATGACCTCGTACTTTTCCGGGTCCTTCAGGTTGATGCGGAAGGAGGCGGGAAGCTGGTCCGGGGTGACCGAGTCCACGATCGGCGAATTGGAGAACTGCTCCTTGAAGTGCTTGAAGGCCTCGTCCTTGGATTCGAACTGGAAATCGTTGACGTACTGCGCCACGGACGGGGACTGGAGCAGCTTGCGCAGGTTGGCCTGCTGCTCCTGGGTCACGGGACCGGAGGCGCAGCCGGGCGCCGTCGAGCCGTCACTGCAGAGGAAGACGGCGACCTGGACTTTGTCGTACCAGTAGCCCTTCATCTGGTTGATCTGCAGCTGCAGCATGCCGGCGGCACCAACGAACGTCAGCGACACAAAGGTCACGAGGATGACGGAAACCACCATGGAAAGGTTGCGGCGCAGGCCGCTGCCGATTTCGCCGAGGATGAATGCGAGCCTCACAGTGCTCCCTCCCCCGCGCGCCGGGTTTCGCTTTGGGCGGCGTCGACGTCGGACGCCTGCCGGCCGCTCGCGTCCCGCAGCCGGCGGGACTGGCCCACCACGGGCATCATCGAGGTATACAGGGCCTTGGCCTCGTCACGGATCACTACGCCGTTGCGCAGTTCCACCACGCGTTTGCGCATCTCGTTGACGATGTCGTCGTCGTGGGTAGCCATCACCACGGTGGTGCCGTTCTGGTTGATCTTGTCGAGCACGCCCATGATGCCCATGGACGTTGTCGGGTCGAGGTTGCCGGTGGGCTCATCGGCCAGCAGGATGCCGGGACGGTTGACGACGGCGCGGGCGATCGCCACGCGCTGCTGCTCACCGCCGGAGAGCTCGTGCGGGAGGCGGTTTTCCTTGCCTTCCAGGCCCACGGTCTTGAGGACTTCGGGGACGGTTTCGCGGATGACGCTGCGGCTGCGGCCGATGACCTGCATGGCGAAGGCGACGTTGGCGAACACGGTCTTCTGCGGCAGCAGGCGGAAGTCCTGGAACACGACGCCGATCCCCCGACGGAGCCGCGGGACCCGCCAGCTGGAAATCTTCGCCACATTCTGTCCGGCGACGTAGACGGTGCCCGAGGAGGCGCGGTCTTCTTTCAGCACCAGCCGGAGGAACGTCGACTTGCCGGAACCGGAGGCACCCACAAGGAAGGCGAACTCGCCGCGGTCGATCTCAAGGTTGATCGAGTCCAGCGCCGGCCGCGCGTTCTGGTCATAGACCTTGGTGACATTTTCGAAACGGATCATGGCCCTAGTACCCTGCAGGAGCCGGGCATGTTTCAGACCAGTTCTGCTGCCGGGGCGCGGGCTTTCTTTTGGGGGAAGTAGGGCACCGGCCCTCCGACTATACGCAGGGACAACGCCCCCGACGCCGGAACGCGGGGGCGTGTCGCGGGATTCCGGCGCTACGTTTCGGCGTTGCGGTTATCGGTCCGCCAGCGGATCCCGGCGTCGATGAAGTCGTCGATTTCGCCGTCGAACACTGCGGAGGTGTTGCCCACTTCGTGTTCGGTCCGGAGATCCTTGACCATTTGGTACGGGTTGAGCACGTAGGAGCGCATCTGGTCGCCCCAGGAAGCTTTCACGTCGCCGGCGAACGCCTTCTTCTCGGCGTCTTCCTGCTCTTTCTTGAGCAGCAGGAGGCGTGACTGCAGCACACGCAGGGCGGCCGCCCGGTTCTGCAGCTGCGACTTCTCGTTCTGCATGGACACCACGGTGCCGGTGGGGATGTGGGTCAGCCGGACGGCGGAGTCCGTGGTGTTGACGGACTGTCCGCCCGGGCCGGAGGAGCGGAAGACGTCCACACGGATCTCGTTGTCCGGGATCTCGATGGAGTCGGTCTGCTCGATCAGCGGGATGACCTCGACGGCGGCGAAGGAGGTCTGGCGGCGGCCCTGGTTATCGAAGGGGCTGATCCGGACCAGGCGGTGGGTGCCGGCCTCGACGCTGAGCGTGCCGTAGGCGTACGGGGCCTTGACCTCGAACGTGGCGGACTTCAGCCCGGCTTCTTCCGCGTAGGAGGTGTCCATGATGGTGGTGGGGTAGCCGTGGCGCTCGGCCCAGCGCAGGTACATCCGCAGCAGCATGTCGGCGAAGTCCGCGGCATCCACGCCGCCGGCGCCGGCCCGGATGGTGACCACGGCTTCGCGCTCGTCGAATTCCCCGGAGAGCAGGGTGACCACTTCCAGGTCAGCCAACGCTTTGCGGACGGATTCGAGTTCCGCGGCGGCGTCCGCCATGGAGTCGGCATCGTCCTCGTCCTGGCCCAGCTCCACGAGGACCTCGAGGTCGTCGATCCGGGCGGCCAGCTTGTTCAGGCGCTCCAGCTCCGACTGTTTGTGCGAGAGCTTGGAGGTGATGACCTGCGCGGCCGCGGGGTCRTCCCAMAGGTTCGGCTCRCCGGCGCGYTCGCTCAGTTCGGCGATGTCTTCCTTCAGTGCCTCGACATTCGAAACGTTCTCGATCGAAGCGTAGGTGGCGCGCAGCGCGCGGATTTCTGCGGGAAAATCAATGTTAGCCATGGTTTTTCAAGCCTACGCTATCCCCCGCCCCGGCTCCCCGTTGACCCCTCACCGCGTCAGCCGGGACCGCGCCGTCGACGTCGCCTCGATCCGGATGCCGTCCGGGACCAGGAAGTTCACGATCGGCGGATGGACGGCCGCGCTCAGGACCACGACGGCGGTGGACCCGTCAGGGCTTCCCGTCACCGGAGAGACGGCCAGTCCGCTGAAACGGGCGAATGCACCGTTGCGGTTCAGGTAGTCAGCCGCCGTGCTGCGCACCCTGGCGCCGTTGAGGACCGCCGTGGGGCTACCGGAGGTGCTTTGCAGCTGGCCGAGCGTGAAGCTGTCCGCCGCCGCGACCGAGGCGCCGTCCGCGAGGGAGAGCAGTTTCTTGTGTTCCAGGTACACGCTGGAAGCGGCCGCCACCACCGCGGTGACCAGCAGGGCCACCAGCACGTAGCCGATGATCAGCACCATCAGCTGCCCGTCCTCACCTCCACCCCGGTCCGGTGCCGCGCGGGTCACCGGAATCTTCCGACTATCTGGGTGGCGGAGGCGCTGAGGTGCCCGGCGTCGAGCCGCAGTGCGTCACCGAAGGGAACGAACGGCAGCGGCACCGTGAGCCGGACGGTGACGGTGACGGCGGATCCGGGGGCCGTGCAGTCGGCGGGCACGCAGCTGGTTTCGAGGCTCGCGTTCTGCTCCGGCTGCCCATAATCGGCGAGCGCCAGCCGGACGGCTTCCGCGGCGGCGGCCCGGCCGCCGGCCGCGTCGGGCTGGGCAACATAGACCTTGGCTGCCTGGTCAGCGGCGCCGACGACGGCGAAGGACCCGCCCTGGAGCTGGCCGTGTCCACTACGCTCGAAGATTAGCAATCAGCCCCTGCGTCTAGGGGCTTTTTCGACGGACATTAACACTCGATGAGCCCTGTTTTCCGCCTGTAAGTTAACATCTCGGGGATTGGGCTGGCGACCGTCTATCTGCTGATTCGGCGCGGCATCTCGCTCCGAGCACCGCTACCCTGATGCAGCGCGAGAGGCATTTATTCAAGAAAGCCATACGGGCACCGTCGTCGTCGTCCACCGCCGCCGTCCTGGCCCGCTGGACGCAGACCAGGTGTGCAACGCGTCCAATTGAAGGCCGCTAGCCCGCGCGGGCGGGCGCTCAGCCGTAATGGAGTGCAAAAGTATCCTGTTGGGCCCTCGTCGAATCGCTCATTCTGCGGGTGGGCCGTCGGACGGCGATTGAACCTCATCCTCCTCGTCAATATCTGTCTCTCTGAGCATCGCCTCGACGGATGAAATTGTGGCTGCTGTAGGAGCGTTGATGGGTGTCCGAGGGATAAGAGCGAATCGAGACTCGTCGTGCAGCCAAGGTGCTTCCGGAACGGCACGTCTAAGCGTGACCCGCCACCGCATGGCCATCTCGAGCATGGCCCGCGCGGCCCGTTCTTTGAGACTTGGGTCCGATGACGGTGTCTCGTTATTCCTGAGCTGGCTGTTTCCGGAGTGGGCGTTTAGAAAAACAACGCGCGCGTGAGGGTCGTTATTGCGGAAAGACGAAATCGAGACAGGGTACAGTTCGCCGCTCGGCGTGATCATGACGTGCTCCGCCGGTCCTCTCATCCCAGGGAACCGATGGTCACGACTCTGTGCGTCCCGGTACGTTCCGAGTGGGATCATGGCAGCCAGGATGCTGGCGTCCGATTCCGAGAAGATCGTGACGACTACACCTGCTATCTCCGTCTGTTCAAGGGTAGGGGAAGCCTGGTCGTGCTGCCAGATGCGTCGCCACCAAGATGTCTTTCGCTCAACGCACAAATAAGCTAGAGGCACCCCGTCCAGACACGCCTGAGTCGTAAACCACTGGGCGAAGGTTGGCCAGTTCGCTACGTCCTTCGCATCCGCCAAGAAGGCTGCCTCGTGCTCGTTGTACTCGGCGCATGCGTTATCCCGAGCCCGGTACAGATCGATGATGTCGGCGGCAAGTGCTCTCTTCTTTGCCACTACGGAAGGTACGTCGTTCCCGCTATG
Source organism: Arthrobacter sp. 10T416 (assembly GCF_056394165.1). Classification (NCBI taxonomy): domain Bacteria; kingdom Bacillati; phylum Actinomycetota; class Actinomycetes; order Micrococcales; family Micrococcaceae; genus Arthrobacter; species Arthrobacter sp. 10T416. The sequence goes on from NZ_JBFTHI010000002.1 coordinate 54,209, forward strand.
TCGTCCGCCTAATTTCTCAAACTGGTCTTGGAGCCTACGCAATGAAATATTTCTCGCGGTTGCGGCCTCGGCCAACTCCACGAGTTCCCGACGTCGAGAACCGAAGACTGTATGGCTATTCGGTCCGACTGCATCCATTCGTGGCAACGCTGGAGAACCGTCGGAAGTTGCCACTTCCCTGATCCAGACGGGGGCGCCAATGATGACGAGATTGTAGGGCGCAATGAACTCATCATCGAGAATGACGTGTCCGGTAAGCGGCGGTCGATGCCGCTTGAGAAGGACCTCAACACGTCGTGGGGGGCCGTCACCGGGCGATCCTTGAGCAAGAGCCATCACCTGTCGAGCGACCTCGAGGTCGGTCATACGCCGGTCATACTTAACCCTGTCCTTGTGAACTTTGGCATCTTCACGCTCGCGGATCTGTTGAAACAAGTCATAAAAACCATTGATGTCGGATGGCGTTCGACCCTGTGTGTAGGAAACCGGATTCGTAATGCCTCTTGCGAGCAAGTTGTGTGCAGAGCCAATCAAACCTACGAAGACTCGCTGCCCAGCGACGACCTGACTGGAAGCTAGCAGCATGACGCTCTGAACATTGCTGTCAGTCGGAACACCGCCCCACTCCCAACCCTGCGCGACGTTGAATGTCGCCAAGTATGCATCGAGACGGATGCGGAGATATGGCTTGTCCAGCTCGGAGAAGCCTCCTATTTGGTGGCCTGACTGCAGAAGACGAGTGGCACGCCCAGCACGATCCTGCAACGTCTCTTCATTCTCTGAAAAGGCAACCTTCGCGCCGAGCTTGGGGCCCTCCATCGACAACTCTGGGTTAATTTCATCGATCTGTACCCTCCGCCGTGGCCCCCGAACCTCTGGCATGGCCAAGAGCTCCGATACCAGGCGATTGGAGATGTAGTGATACGCCCCGAGGTGCTCACTCCGGTTCATGACGGTCAGAGTACCGTGTTGACCCTAGCTTTTTACACCTTCTAAAGAGAACTCGGTCGATCTCACGGGAGAGAGGCCAGGCCCGAAAGTCTTCGCATGTTCACCGACGAACGGCATCCGCCCGATCACAGACTCCGGGTGCTGACGGTATGCCCGGCTCGAGTAAGGCCCGATTTTGGGGAATTTTGCCCGCTTCCTGGGCCCTAGAGTCCGCTCCTTCCCGGCGGCGCTTAGCCAGCGGGCCCCAAACGAACGTGAACAACCTGCGGGCTCTGTTTTGCGCGGTAAGTTAATAATTCGGGTGGTACCTTTCCCGCGACGGACATTCCAAGCATGCAGGGATGAGGATTGCAGGACTGGGCGAGCAACTCGATCGGCGCCCTCCCTGCCAACTCCTACCTCCTCTTCCTGCTCTTCGATTTCTTCGAGGAGGCACGGGGCGATGGCGCCCTGGGCTTCTTGGCTTGGGGAGGAAAATGGCTGTCAAAGCTTCCGGCGGGTTTGAGGGAAGCAAGCCGTTCCTGCAAATGCGGCTCAAGCTCGCCTATGTGGTCGTCGAAGTAAACGCCGGCCAGGGTCCGCGTAATCTCGTCATAGGCGAATGCGACTCCTCGGGGCAAGGAGAGCTGGTGCATCTTACTTCGCAGGTACTCACGTGTGGTCTGCTCGAATCTGTCAGGTTGCTGGCCCGGAGGACGGGTGATCCAGACCAGCAGCCAACCGTCCTCGAGCGAACGCGCGATGGGCATGGCCACACTACGTTCCCGGCCGTTGTCCGACGGATTGTTCAGGAGGTCGGCGGGGATTCGGGCCATCTTCTTCTGTGCGGTGGTTGCACCCGAAAGCAGGGTGGCGCCAATGCTAAGCCATGCGTAGTCTGCCCGCTGGTGGACTGTATCAATCAGATCTCCGAGTGGACTTGAAACCATCTTCGGCTTGGGTGCGGCTGGAGTGCTGACCTGCGCCTTAGTCGAGGCTGCTGCTGCGCCCTCGTGCGGACGTGGCTCGGCAGCTGCATCCGCGGTGTCCGGGGGCATACTGGCGTCGGATTCCTCTAGGGCGCCGTTTGCTGCACCCTTTGCCAAATTCTGGTAGTACCAATGGTCCAGCGGATCCGTGCGGCTGGTGACCAACGTCGGCACCTGCCGTCGGCGACGGCGCCGCTCGGCGGTCGTGGGGGGAGGCATGAACGGCACCAGTTTGCGGATCTCATCGGGGTCCGGCTCGACGTAAAGGCCTGCTTCGAAGAAGTACAGGAACAGGTCGAGTTCGTCCGGGGCTGTGTAGTAGACAGTGGCCTCAGGGTCGCGTCGCCGGCGGAGGTAGAGGAGGAACTCTGAGGGCCGGTCGATGAGTTGGGTGATGAGGTCAAGGTCGTGGACTGAAACAGTCCAAGGAATTTGGGCGGCGCCGAGGAGACCGGCCTTGACGAGTTCGGCGGTGGCAGTCGATGCGTACGTAAGGTCGTCGAGGCTTACCGCAACGGTGTGGATTTCACGGACACGGGAAAGATCGATCCAGCCTTCGCCATGGATCCGAATGCCCTTGTCCTGTTGAATGCGGTCCTGTAACCGGGTGGCCTGCGCGGCGGCCTTCTTAATGATTCCTGTCAGGTCACGCCGAAGGCGGCGGGATTCTCCTGCGCGTGCCGACGGCGAGATAGCGACCGCCTTGTCTTCAACGATGAAGGCAACATCGTCCTGAACTATCAGGTGATCCCCTTCAACGCGCTTAGTGTAGCCGTTGGGGGGACCAACCTCTTCGGCCTCACTGGCGGGAACATAGTACTCAAACCCGTCCCAGACCTTGGCTGTCGGTAGTACTCGTGTGAAGGCCGTCTGGGTCCGGAACTCGAGCAGATCGCCGCGGTGCTTTTGGTAGGCCTCCCACACGGTGGTTGTCTTAAGATGCTGTTCAAGGTTCTCGCGGACCGCAACAAGAACATGGGCGTCATGGACCAGCATGACACGCCCGTCAGGTCCTCCGATGACAGGGTTGGTGCGGAGCGGGTTGTTGCCGCTGGTGAACTCCTCGACGGCTTTCCCAGGGTCCCAGTTGCCCACGTCCAGCGTGAAGTACGTCAGAACGGCTCGGACAATGTCCCCACTCAGGCCGCTGGCGGCAGTTATCTCTTCCGCGCCGATCGTGACGGCATTAGCCTCGGGTTCCCATGCCGCCAGCCACTGATTACGAGCGTTCGTAAGGGAACGCTGTTCAGGGGCGTCCATACCGCTTGACGTCATGGCCGCATTGAGAGCAATAGCCATGCCCTCCATACGGTTGTTGAAATAGTTGACCTGGAGATCGTGGCAAGACTGGAGGACAGTGATTGCGTCCTCGGCGTCGAACCCGAGGTCAGTGCTCAGCTGTGCGCTCACCTGCGGTTGACCGAATAGCTGAAGGAGCGTAGTGGCCACCATGTCGGGATACGACGAGTTCCTCACCCAAACCTCGGAGCCGCGCATCATGGCGGCAATCATGGCCAAGGGGTCCTCCCGGTCAGCGCGGGCCATCTCGCGCATCTGGGCCAGATGGAGCACCTTGTCAACCAATGGCAGGGTGTCGTGAATCAGATGGTTGAGAGGCTGGGACTGTGAGGGCATCCTAGCTTCCAGGTCGATCCGAGTTGGATGCGAGTCCGAGCGTGTCAAGGCCGCCGCTTCGTCACAGCCATCGGCTGCGGGGGGTTTCGCGGCCCTTTCGGTAGGGCAAGTGGCTGAAGTCAATGCAAGCAGGGCGATCAGTTCTGCTCGAGTTGGACCGCCTTCCGCATCCGGATTTGTCTGGCCCTCAGGCGACCACGGCAGGCACACGATACGGGCGACCTCGATGATTCGGACGGCATCGAATTTGCTGAGCCGAGTGGCGAGCTTGGCGACGATGCTGGCGAGGTCTGCCTCAAGGGCTTGAAGGGGATCAGCACTCCCCGCGAGCCGGTCCATCGTCTCGGAGAAATCTGCCATGGAGCGCAGAATCGTCTTCGCATGGGGGTCTACAGGGCGGGACTGCTGCCCCCGCCGGCGCTTTTGCCGCACCCGCGACTTACGACGGTCCGACTTGGATGGCATGAGTGCAATTACATCATGGGCGTTTGGCCATCATCCTCCAGCGCCCCATTGGGAACCCGTTGCGCGGGGTGTCCCGGGCACCGATCTCCAACATCGACCGCAGCGAGGCGCAGCCGGCGGCCGTGCTTCTGGGGAAACTTTCGGCCGCATTCGGCCTGATACTCTCAGCCGTCCGGGATACGAACGTACCCGGTACGGTTCACAATTCGGTGCCTGTACGGCGAGCACATCTGAGGCAACCACGCGGCGAGGATATTATCGGTGGGCCTCTTCGGCCTCCATCCCGGCGCGGGTGAAGCGTTCGTCGCCTGCGCTAGGCGTCACATCGTCGCTGAGTTGTCCTGCCGCGCACATATGATGCTTAGGGATTGAGTGACGGATGGACCGACACCGCTGAGCCGGCGACGTCGGGGATATGGGGACCAACGGCATGGCCGCTAATAACAATGCAAACCTGGTGTGGAGCATCGCGAACATTCTGCGGGGCACCTACAAGCCGGCGCAGTACGGTTCGGTGGTCCTCCCGTTCACCATCCTCCGCCGCCTCGACTGCGTGCTGGAGAAAACCAAGGATGCTGTTCTCGCCGAGCAAGAGGCCAAGAAGGACCTGAACATCCCGCTGGACACCTTCCTGCAGAAGGCCTCCGGCCACAGCTTCTTCAACACCTCCAAGTTCAGCTTCGCCAAGCTCCTGGATGACCCCACCAACATCAAGGCGAACATCCTCAACTACGTCCAGGGCTTCTCGGAGAACACCCGGGACATCTTCGAGCGCTTCGAGTTCTACAAGACGCTCGAGAAGCTGGACAGCTCAGACCTGCTCTACCACGTCACCAAGGACTTCGCCGCGATCGACCTCCACCCCGAGACCATCAGCAACATCGAGATGGGCCTCATGTTCGAGGAGCTCATCCGCCGCTTCGCCGAAGCCTCCAACGAGACCGCCGGCGAGCACTTCACCCCGCGCGAAGTCATCCAGCTCATGGTCCAGCTGCTGCTGAACTACGACGACGACGTCCTCACCAAAGAAGGCATCGTCCGGTCCATCTACGACCCCACTGCCGGAACCGGCGGCATGCTCACCGTCGCCCAGGAACACCTCCACGCCCTGAACCCAAGCGCCTCCCTCGTCGCGTACGGCCAGGAAATCAACGACGAGTCCTACGCCATCTGCAAGTCCGACCTGCTGATCAAGGGCCAGGACATCTCCAAGATCTCCGTCGGCGACACCCTCGCGAACGACCAGAACATCGGCCAGCAGTTCGACTTCATGCTGTCCAACCCGCCCTTCGGCGTTGAGTGGAAGAAAATCCAGCCGCAGATCCAGAAGGAACACGAGCAGTACGGCTTCGACGGCCGCTTCGGCCCGGGCCTGCCCCGCGTCAGCGACGGCTCCCTGCTGTTCCTGCTGCACCTGGTCCGCAAGATGCGCCCGGCACACGACGGCGGCTCCCGAATCGGCATCGTCCTGAACGGCTCGCCGTTGTTCACCGGCGGCGCCGGCTCGGGCGAGTCCGAGATCCGCAAGTACCTGATCGAGAACGACCTCGTGGAGGCCATCATCGCGCTGCCCACGGACATGTTCTACAACACCGGCATCGCCACCTACATCTGGATCCTCTCCAACAGCAAGAAGCAGAAACACCCCGAGCGGGTCGGCAAGATCCAGCTCATCAACGGCGTGGACTTCTTCCAGAAGATGCGCAAGAGTCTCGGTTCCAAACGCAAGGAACTCGGCCCCAAGGACATCACGAGCATCGTCCAGCTCTACGGCTCCTTCGAGGACGACGGCGAGACCTCGAAGATCTTCACCAACCAGGACTTCGGCTACTCCACCATCACCGTGGAACGCCCGCTCAAGCTCAACTTCGCCTGTACGCCCGAGCGCATCGCTGCCGTGCTGGCGCAGAAGCCGGTGGAGAAGCTGTCCGACGACGACCGGCAGCTTCTCGAGAAGACGCTCACCCGGCTCGGCGACGACGAGATCAAGCTCTGGAAGAACCGTGAAGCTTTCCTCAAGGTCCTCAAGCCGGCCCTCGCAAGCGCCGGCCTCAAGCTCGGCGCACCGGTCCTGAAATCCGTTCTGACTGGGCTTTCGGAACGGGACGAGGCCGCCGACGTCTGCAAGGGCCCCAAGGGAACACCCGAAGCCGACTCCGACCTGCGCGACACCGAAAACGTACCCTTGGGTGAGGACATCCACGACTTCTTTGCACGCGAAGTCCTTCCCCACGTCCCCGACGCCTGGATCGATGAATCCAAGACCAAGATCGGCTACGAAATCCCGTTCACGCGGCACTTCTACAAATACGTCGCGCCCAGGTCTTTGGAGGAAATCGATCAGGACCTCAACAAGCTCATCTCCGAGATCACGACACTTCTCGCCGAGGTGGAGAAGTGACCTGGTACGGCATGACCGAGCTGCCAGTGACAAGCTTCAAGCAGATGTTTGCAGTCACTCTCGGAAAGATGCTGCAGACGGAACCAACTAGCCCCTCAGACTCCATGACGCCCTACTTGAATTCTGCTGCTGTCCAAGACGGCTATGTCGAGGACTCTAAACTCAAATCAATGTGGGCCTCCGATACCGATCGCCGCAATCTGAGTATTAGGGCCGACGACCTCGTCGTTTGCGAAGGCGGGGACGTAGGGCGCAGCGCATTGGTGAAAGCCGATAGCCCTGCAATCTTTCAAAACAGCGTGCATCGCGTCCGCCCCCGCCAAGGAAACGACATCCGGTTCGCCAAGTACACTCTTGATGCCCTTCGCGCCAGCTCTTATCTCGACGTTCTCTGCAACAAAGCGACGATTCGTCATTTCACCGCAGACAAGCTCGCGAACTTGGAAGTACCGCATGCCAGCGCGAGCTATCAGAGCGCCGCTTGCGACTTCCTCGACCGCGAGACCGCACAGATCGATGAGCTGATCTGCAAGCAGGAGCGGCTCATCGGACTACTCGCCGAGAAACGCCAGGCCATCATCACCCACGCCGTCACCAAGGGCCTAGATCCCGACGCCCCCACCAAGCCCTCCGGTATCCCCTGGCTCGGTGACATTCCCACTCACTGGACCCAGAAACCCATGTGTCACTTCATGGCCGGTCGCGTGGACTACCGCGGCGCAACCCCGAAGAAAACCGACGACGGGGTCTTCCTGGTAACTGCCAAAAATGTTCGGAAGGGCTTCATTGACTACTCAGCATCGGCCGAATATATTGCGGCGGAAGACTACGACAGCGTCATGAGTCGCGGTATTCCAGCCATCGGGGACATCCTTATGACAATGGAGGCGCCTCTGGGAAATTTTGCACTCATCGACGATCCCAAGGTGGCCCTAGCTCAGCGCGTGGTCAAATTCCGCCCGAAGGCTGAATTACTTTCCGCTTTCGCCATCTACGCCGCGAACTCCCCGTACTTCCAAGCTCAGCTTGAAGAGCGGGCTACCGGATCTACTGCATTAGGAATCAAAGCCAGCAAGCTCATAGAGCTTCGTCTTACCGCGCCTTCCAGGGAAGAACAGCGGAGCATCGTCGACTTCCTTGATGCTGCAATCGGACGGATCGACGGCTTGACGCAACGGGCCAAGGCGGCCATCTCGCTTCTGCGAGAACGTCGGTCCGCCCTCATTTCTGCCGCCGTCAGCGGCAAGATCGACGTTCGAGAAGGAACAGCGTAGCAATGACTCTCCCTCAGTGGCATGGATTCGTTGACCCCGTCCTCAGGATCATGTCGGACGGCCAGATTCGTCGGAATGCTGAAATCAGGACCGCCGTGGCGGAGCGCACCCGGCTGAGCGAAGAGGACATGGCGGAAGTCATGTCCTCTGGTGAGGCACGCTGGGCAAACAGGATCAACTGGGCAGTTTTCGATTCCATGAAGGCTGGCCTTCTAGTCCGCGAGGCGCGTGGGCAATACAAGATCAGCGATGAGGGCCTCCGCCGGGCGTCCTCCACTGCCGAAATCACATACCAGACGCTGATGGAGTACGAGTCCTACCGCGCTTACCAGAACACGTCGAAGGCTCCCAAGAAGCCGGTTCTGCCCGGCATAGAACCGGATACCGCGGCCTCCGAAGTGTCGGTCGACGCAGATCCCTCCGAGGCCCTCGAGCAGTCCGCGGAACAGCTCAACCGGGTGGTCATCGACGAGCTCTACCGGAATCTGCTTGAACTCTCTCCCGAAGCTTTCGAACGCCTCATTCCCTTTGTCGTGAGGGCGCTTGGCTACGGAACAGACCGTGAAGACAACCTGAAACCCACCCAGCGCTCCGGCGACAAGGGCATCGACGGAATTGTCTGGCAGGACGCGCTCGGGTTCGACCGCGTGTACCTGCAGGCGAAGCGCTATTCCGAGGGGAACAATGTCGGGGCGCCCGAGGTCCAGGCCTTCAGCGGCGCCCTGGGCCAGTTCCGCGCCACAAAGGGCATCTTCATCACCACCTCGACCTTCACTCCCAGCGCGCGGGCGGTAGCCCGCGACACGGCGCACTACACATTGATTCTTATCGACGGACAACGGCTGGCGTCGCTGATGTTCGAGTACGGCGTCGGCGTCCAAATCGACCGCACAGTAATCGTGAAAAAACTGGACCAGGACTTTTTCGACAGTTTCTAGGGGGAAACGTATGGCGCAGCACAATGAAGTGACGTTCGAGGATGAGATCTGTCAGGCCCTTGCCGCCGAGGGATGGATCTACGAGCCGCAGCGCAAGGCCAGCGAACTTTACGACGCAAGCCGCGCGCTTGTGCCGGAGGACGTCTTCGGGTGGCTGCAGGACACGCAGCCGCAAGAGCTGGCAAAAATCCTGAAGCCCATTGACTCCCCCGCCGAGCATGAGGTGGCCAAGCGGCTGCTGCTGGACCGGCTGTGCAAGGTCCTGGACAAGCCTGCAGCCAAGGAAGCCGGCATGCTGTCCGTCCTGCGCACCGGGTTCAAGGATGTCGCGGCCAGGTTCGAGATGTGCCAGTTCAAGCCGGCCATGGGCCTGAACCCGGAAACGCTCGAGCGGTACGGCAAGGTCCGCCTCCGGGTCATCCGCCAAGTGCACTACTCCACCGTCGACACCATGAAAAGCATCGACCTGGTCCTCTTCGTCAACGGCCTCCCAGTGGCAACAATCGAGCTCAAGACGGACTTCACGCAGAACATCAATGACGCCGTCGAGCAGTACCGCAAGGACCGGCTGCCCAAGAATGGCAAGAACAAGGACGAGCCGCTGCTGTCCTTCGGCCGCCGCGCCCTGGTGCACTTCGCCGTCAGCAATGACGAAATCCAGATGGCCACCGAACTCAAGGGCAAGGACACCTACTTCCTGCCCTTCAACCTCGGTAATGACGGCCACGCCGGCAACCCGGTCAACCCGAAAGGTTCGGCCACCAGCTACCTGTGGGAACAGGTCCTGCAGCGCGAGTCCTGGCTGAACATCATCGGCAAGTTCCTGCACCTGCAGATCAGCGACAAGACCAATCCCGTCACCGGCGAGCGGGAAGTCCGCAAATCCCTGCTGTTCCCCCGCTACCACCAGTGGGACGTCGTCAACGCCCTGATCGAGGCCGCCCGCGCCGAGGGTCCCGGCCACCGCTACCTGGTGCAGCACTCCGCCGGGTCCGGCAAGACCAACTCCATCGCCTGGACCGCGCACCAGCTCAGCTCCCTGCACGGCGCCGGCAACGAGAAGATCTTCGACTCCGTGATCGTCGTGACGGACCGGACCGTGCTGGATGCCCAGCTGCAGGACGCGATCTACCAGATCGAGCACAAGTCCGGCGTCGTCGTTCCCATCCGCGGCAACGCGGGCTCCAAGTCCGCCGAACTCACCGCCGCGCTGGCGGCCCGGACGCCGATCATCATCGTCACTATCCAGACCTTCCCGTTCGCGCTGAAGGCCATCGCCGAATCCCAGGCCCTGAAGGGCCGGAACTTCGCCATCATCGCGGACGAGGCGCACTCCTCGCAGACCGGATCTACCGCGAACAAGCTGAAGAAGGTCCTCTCCGCGGAGGAACTGGCGGACGTCAACGACGGCGGGGAGTTCGACGTCGAAAGCTATCTGGCCGCCGAGATGGCCGAACGCGCCGATGCCAAGAACATCAGCTACTTCGCCTTCACCGCCACTCCCAAAGCCAAGACCTTGGAGCTCTTCGGCCGCAAAGGCCCGGACGGGCTGCCGCAGCCGTTCCACCTGTACTCCATGCAGCAGGCCATCGAGGAGCGCTTCATCCTGGACGTACTGCAGAACTACACCAGCTACAAGGTGGCCTACCGGCTCACCCACGAGGGCCGGGACTACGACTCGCACGACACCCAGGTGGAGAAATCCGAGGCGCTGAAGTCGCTGATGAACTGGGTGAAGCTGCACCCCTACAACATCAGCCAAAAGGTCCAGGTCATCGTGGAGCACTTCCGCGCCAACGTCGCCTGGCGCCTCGACGGCAAGGCCAAGGCCATGGTGGTCACCGGCTCCCGCAAGGAAGCCGTCCGGTACAAGCTCGCCATCGACAAGTACATCCACGACGCCGGCTACGCGGGCCTGGGCACCATGGTCGCCTTCTCCGGCGAAGTCAACGACGACGAATCTGGCCCCGACGCATTCACCGAGCTCAACATGAATCCCGGACTCAAGGGTCGCACGCTGCCCGAGGCGTTCTCCACCGACGAGTACAAGATCATGCTGGTGGCCAACAAGTTCCAGACCGGCTTCGACCAGCCACTGCTCGTCGCCATGTACGTCGACAAGAAACTCTCCGGAGTCTCCGCCGTGCAGACCCTGTCCCGGCTGAACCGCACGGCTGTGGGCAAGGACCAGACATTCGTGCTCGACTTTGTGAACGATCCGGACGAGATCCTGGCATCCTTCCAGCCCTACTTCCGCGAGGCTGCGCTCGAGGGCGTCTCCGATCCCAACGTCGTGCACGATCTTCAGGCCAAGCTCGACGCCGCCCAGATCTACCTTGAGTCCGAGGTTGACTGGCTGGTGAAGTCCTACGTACTGGAGGCGGGTAACAACGCGCTCTCCGGCTGGGTGGCCCCGGCAAAGTCGCGCTTCAACACCCGGTACAACGCCGCCGTGGCCGAGGGCGACAAGGGCGCCCAGGACGAGCTGGACCTGTTCCGCAAGGACCTCGGATCGTTCGTCCGCGCCTACGACTTCCTCTCCCAGATCGTCGACTTCGCCGACACGGACCTGGAGAAGCGCTCGATCTACTACAAGCACCTCCTGCCGGTTCTCCGGGTGAATGACGCGAAGGTGGCGCTGGACCTCTCCGGCGTCGTGCTGGCGAAGTACGCGCTCAAAGACAAAGGCCACGCCCAGTTGCAACTCTCCGGTGAAGGCGAGCTGTTGAAACCCTTGACCGATCCGGGAACCGGCCAAGCCAGGGACCCACTCCTGGTCACCTGGGAGGAAGTCATCCAGCAGGCCAACCTGCCGTTCGAGGGAGAGGAACTTGACGCTGTGGCGCACTTCGTCGAAGGCGTGCGGCGTGAGCTGGTCAAGAACGAGACGCTCCAGAAGCAGGCGCAGAACAATTCCCGGAGCCACTTCGGCAGCAGCCCGCACCTGGAGAAAGCCGTCACCGACGCGGTGTCCAACTCCATGGACAGCCACTACAACCTGAGCCTTCAGGCCCTGGGCGACAAGACGAAGATGACTGCGCTTCTGAAGATGCTGAGCGAACTGGTTTACGAGGAGCTGCAGTCCTGACAGGGCAGCGTCTAGATTTCAAAGGTGTTGGTCATACGGACACAATTGGGCTTTCCTCTCCATCGCACGTATCTCTTCGACTCGAGGCGACGGAGACAAATGACGTCCCCTTGCCGAATCGGTGAGACGGCATCGTTGGACCGTCCATCGGCGAGTCCCCAGCTGTCTTACGGAGCCGCCCGGCATTTTCGGGGGCTCAGCCGAGGACCTCGGATCCGCCCTTAGGGCCTCGTAGGCTTTTGGGCAGGCTATGCAGTTTTCCGGTTTTCATGGCCGCTTCCAGTTCATATCGACGCTTTTCAGCAGCGCGGGCGATCTGCACGGTGTCAAGTAGATCCTTAGTGATCCGCTCGGTTCCGCTTTTGATTGCTTTCAGTGTTCCCATCCGGGCCAGTTCCATCATGGAGCCGATGTATCCGGATGTCCGGGCGAAAAAATAGTCGCTGAGGTCGTCTGCAATCATGCCGGGGTAGGCGTCGAGGAGAATAATCGCCTGTTCGACCTCTTTGAGTGTGACTCTCCAATCATGACGCTGCTGGTCGTTGAATATCTGGAAGGCCGGCATCTCGAGCCTGGTCCAACGCCGACCCAGTTGAGCTGTTCCCGACTCGGCCCTGCCAAGCCCTTCATCGAAGAGGCCTCGGCTTTCGACCCCGACGCCTACGAAGATGAAGGTGGAGGGAAAGTCGTTGGCCAAGGATTTCAGAGTGTTGCTGACCTCCCGTCCGTCCCTGCGGGAGAGGTTAAGGAAGTGTATGTCGTCGATGATAATCAGCCGCGTGTCGCACCGCAGTACACAGTCCAGGGCGCTGGACGTGACTTGAAGGGTGGTCCCTGATTTGTTCGGGTGTGCATAGAACTCAAGGATCTGCAGTATCAGCGACTTCGGCGTCGTGTTACCTGTCAGTCCGATGCGGACGACGGGGATCCGCTTGGCATCGTGCCCGACCCTATGCCCTTCTCTGGCGATTATTTGCCGGTGAAAGTCTCGTCCGAACATGTTCACTGCCGTCGTTTTTCCCACGCCGGGTTCTGCATCGATGACGGGGGCACAGCGGACGCGGTCGAATTCCTGCAGGTCGGAACTCATCATGTCTTCAATGGATTCGTGAACGTGGACGAGTTGAGGCGTCCTGATTGTGAGGCGGGAGAGGTATTTCAGCCGGCCGGTGGTGTATTCGGCTTTTCCTTGGCTGCTGAGGAGGCGGTAGGCACTCCTGTCGAGCCTTTCCGGCTGCGGAATTTCAGATCGGTTTGCAAAGGCAAACCATCCTTCCTTGCGGGACAGGGCGGCGCGCGTCGGCCCGTGCGGGCGCTCGCTCACAGGTGACCAGCTGCGTCGTCGTAGTATCCGTCGCCGGCTTGTTCGGGACGCTCGTCCGGTCCTTCGGGAGACGTGGTGTCTTCAGCCTGTTCCTCGTCGTAGGCCACCTCGTCAGCTGCTGCCGCTTCGTCCTGGATCTGCTTAACGGAGGCCTGGAACTTCACGTCTTCCTGCGCGGCACGGATAGCGGCCTTCCGTTGTTGGGGATCCAGCTCGAGACCGGCTTTGGCGTTGCTCAAGAGCCGCATGAGTGCCTCATCGACGTCGATCCCCTTTTGGGAGGCGAGGCTTTTTGCGACGTCGAGCGCGTCAGAGCTGAATGCTCGGCGGACCCGCGAGGCCGTCGGGGAGGTAAGGACGTGCCAGGATCGGTCTGCAGGGTCCTGAAAATAGATTTGGCGCAGGTCGGCGGTGTTGACTCTGAAGGGCCACGTATGCTCGGGGACGTTCCTAAACGGACTTTCGTGGGAACGGTACTTCGAGAGGATGTCACCCTTGTAGATCAGTCCCTTGAAATGGACTCCGTCCTTCTGGATGACACGAGTAGCGACGGGAAGCAGGTGCATGGCCAGGAAGGGGTCCCGCGGAAGGACGATTAGTCCTGCGGCCGCTATTCCGTGTGCGTAGCGGTCAAGAGGGCTAAGCCTCAGGCCGGGCATCTGCTCCTCGCTCAAAGCGTCGAGCACGCTTCGGTGGTAGACAAGACCGACCCATTCGCGAATGATTTCCTCCAGTTCGCTGACGAGGTAGACGGCCTCATCTTCGACTCCGATACCTTTCTCGAGGGGATTCCTCCCCTTGTAGCCGGGGAGAAGGTTAAGCAACCTGGTTCCCAGGGTGCGGAAAAACCGTTCGACCGGTCCTTTGTCTTCCGGGGTGTACTTCCTGGCCGGTTGGAGGGATATTCCCAGTTCCTCGCACGCATTGGTGATATGCGCGGAGATATAAACCTTGCCGTGATCGAAGGTCAGTGCATCAGGCAACAGTCCGGGGCCCTCGAACCGGACCTCGTTATCTTTGTCTAGGATCAACACAGTGTTGGGGACGCCGTGATACGGCCAGTCTGCCTCTTTGGGCCAGTCCGAGGGTGCTTCCCGTGGCCGGATAACCTCGAACAGGACGGACGCCACATCTGTACTTTTGGTCGACACTGCGGACAGCCGCAGCCCAAGAATGCATCTGCTATATACATCCATTGCTACAGTCAGTTCTGTTTGCACCCATTTCAAGGTGATCTGGTCGAGGGCCCACACGTCGAGTCTGTTCGTATCCATAAGAACCAGCTGCCCGGGGCGGGAGGCGTCGAATCGGCCATAGCCGTCGCGCGGCACGTCAGCAAGTGACCGGCGATGGGGCGCGTTCCCGGAGGGGTCTTTGTCCCTGACGAGTTCATTCAGTGCCCTGTAGGCCGCGGACCGGCCGGGCGTTGTGATGGCCTTGCCACTAGCAGCTGCCCCGCGGTCATGTTGGGCTCGTGCATTGATGATTAGAAGCAGGCCCCGCCTTGTGACGTTTGAGCGAGTGATGCGTTCTTCGACAACCGTCCGGGCGACTTCGACCCATTCAGGGCTGCAGCCATAGAACGGATCGACTGGCTTCTGGGACCTTCTGTCTACCAGACCGAGCACGCCGTCCTGTTCGTAGCGCCTGACCCAGTTTCGGATCGTGGGAATGCTGACATGGAGCTCGTCGGCCTTCGCTTTGTACCTGCTGACCAGTCCTTTAGCGTGCCGGTAAGCCTGTCGGGGCTCGCCCGGGAGTGCGTTCTCCTTGGAGCCGGATTTGTACCCTAGGAGTATCTCGCGGATGTGGGAGGCGCGTTCAAGGACTTTGTCGAGTTGGTCCTCGGGAATCAGCTGAAGTGCCAGGTCACTCGCCAAGGAGGGTTTCGGTTCGGTATCAGCACCGGAGGTCGTATCGAGGATGCTGAATTCCCCTTGAGGGTCTAGGAGGGAGACGGTTCGGACTCGCGCTGCCCCTGCCGGGCTACGTCGTTCGAGACAGACTTCCAGGCCCATGATGGCGCAAACAGTCCACTCCTCGTCGTTGTGCAGAACCGGTGTGCCGATCCTGATGATGACGGTATTGGTATTTTTCATGGTTGGTTCCTTCTTGACCGTTCCGCCGGGAACAGGACTGTTCCGGCGCTCAGGGGTTCATTGAGGTTGCAGGTGAGGTCCGCGGTCCAGACGAGGTGCAACATGTGGGCCCGCACGACTCCTCGGGGCGAGTGGGTCAGGCCTGCCATCCGCGCTTCGAGTGTGCCGAAGAATTCGGGTGCGTCCGTTTCGTACCTGACTGTCGCCAGTAGGCTGGCGTCGAACAGCCAGAGTCTCCGGTACCCGGCAAGAAAGCGAAGGTTGTACGTGTACTGCGGGTCGGGGTCGGTCGCCACCCGGAACGACCACCCGTGGTTTTCGAGTTCACGCCTGCCCCAGTCAACCCGGGCCTGGACCGCCGGCCGGAGTTTCTTGCCGCGTGGCTTGACTTCGATCACCTCGACCCTGTGATCCTCGAACAAAGTGAGGTAATCGGGCACATACCTCCGTCCGTTCGTTTCATTGACTGATAGCTGAAACGGCTGGGCAACAATGTGCCGGCTACAGGGATCTCTGTCCAAGCCAAGAAGCACCTTGAGTTCGGTAAGCGATTCGTAGCTCACATGCGCCTGTTCAACTACAGACCAGTACTCCCCAGGCCGGTTTATCTGGCCTTTCCGATAAACCGGAACGCGCCAAGGTTGTGCTCCATCCAAGTCAGCCAGCGTCACCTGACCTAGGGCACGCGCTTTGGTGGGAAACCCCCTTCTCTTGATGGAGAGGAGGACCTCACCGGGCGCTAGATCCGGCTCCGGCAGGGCAGCCATCAGGCGCCACTTGACTGCGTCAATCTGCGTGGTCCATGGGGAAGACGGAGCGCAGCGCCACCTTTACTGAAAAAATGTGGCTCAGTCCACTTGGCGGCAAAACGTGACAGTGTTACGCTAAATGCAGGGACCTTGGGGGTCCGATTTGCGCTGGGCGAAGAAGCTCCACTGGGCAACATGTGGAGACAGTAGTCCGAGACCCACCTCTTGGAGTAGTGGCCAATGGCCCTGTTATCTGTCGGCGCCTTCCGGTATTGACCGGCCTGTACAAATAACAATCCCGTGCCCGCGGGCCAGTTCAACCAAGGTGCTTCCCAGTTCTGTCAAAAGCATCGGACGTTTTCCGTGCGCGCGTGTCAGAAGCGTCCCGCCAACATCGCGTTCCAGCGCCTTGATCTGGCGGACTAACGCAGGCTGGTTGAGCCCGAGTGCGCTAACTGCTGAGTCCAACGTTGGGTATGTGCTCACGACCGCGAAGCGCTCCAACCGCGCCTTCGCTTGAGGACCAGGCAGTGCCCTCTTGAGCAACGCCGGAAAGGCTGAATACCTTTCCGGGTCGATCCCGATCCGCCCGCTGTGGCCGCCTACGCCTCGTAATGTCACGCCTTCCAGCAATAGGATTCGCCGGATTGTGGTTCTGGCCCAACCGGTCGCATCCGCGATTTCCTGTGCTGTCCGCCGCTGGACGACGTACATGTCGCGGATCCGTCCGGGGTCGAGTGGCGCTTTGTCGCTCTGTGGGCGGGGAAGCCCGAGACGGGAGACATGATGGATGATCATCCTCCGGCTTTTTTTCAGAGAGACTGCCATGCTTTCCACGGATTCCCCACGGTCAAGCGACTGACGGAGTCTCGCTTCAAAGGAGTCAGGTTCGGGAATTAGCGCCCTGACGGATTTGACGGCTCGGTGTTCGATTTGGCGGATCAGTCGCGGTTCGATGAGACCGCGCTGGATCAACGCTTTGAAGATCGGGTTGTCACTGGCTTGCTGTCTCGCGTAGTGCGAGCCACGAAGAAGGCCGGCGGGCGGTTCCCAGCTTAGGGGTTCAACGACGTGATTTTCCGCCAGAAATGTCCTCGCTCTTTCGTCGAGCAGGTCGAGAATCCCGGACGGTGTGGATGCGAGGAAGTTCTGCACAAGGAAGTAGCCTTGACCGCCACGTTCTGTGTGTTCTGGTATTGAGCCAGTGAGCCTGTACGCGAGATAAACGCGCGCGGCGGCAGGATCGTTGCCGCCCCTTCCGTTCGGTGTGGCGATGTCCTGCCAGATATGCACAGGTAGCAGCCCATCCAAGGACAGGCGTCGTCTGCGATCGTAATCGATCGGCGCCGGATGCTCGTCCAAATAGGACGCCAGGGCCAGCAGTGCCGTCATTAGCTCGTCCCGCTCTGGGGGCGGCAGCCCGCGGCAGACGGACGAAAACGAGTTGTTTTTTCTGGACAGCCCCAGCGTCTCGCGCTGCAGGGACAAATCGGATTCGTCATAGCCGGGCAGTAGAACACCGATGCTGAGCGCAGTCTGCAGCATTTTCGGTCCGGCCGATGAGTCGAATTGCAGAGAGTTTACCCACCCGGGCCAGAAACGTTGTGGCACTGATCTCGCCCGTTCCAGAATGTGAGCGCGGTCCATCGAGGGCGTGGAAGGCGATGGGCCCGCGGTTCCGTACCGCAGGGCACTTTCCGGACGAATATCCGCGTGAAGTGCTTTGAGCATTTTGAGCCGGAGCGCGGACGAGGGTTCGCCCCAGTGCCGGATGAGGCCTGACGGTGTTTCTTTGACCGCACTCCCGTCATGATCGAACAACAGACGTCTCAGTATCGGGACGTAGATCCCCTCGGCGTCACTGCGGAGCACCCTCGCGGCCAATGAGACAGCGTGGGCCGTTGCAATAGCTGAATCAGGATGAAAAAGACCTGTCCGCCTCCGCCCGCGGTCGATCTCGAAGTCCAGACCAGGCACCTGGTCAGTCCGATTCCACTTGCGCAGATCCTCCGCTGACATGACCCGCAGCGCCCGACCTGCCAACATCTTGAGGTCATTCAGAAGCCGCTGCAGATCACCGGACGAAAGCTCCCTAGACTCAATGGCGGCCTCCAGCCACGACTGAGCAGCGAGGATAGTACTCCCCGCTGGGAGGTAAACCAGCGGCCCCTGAGAGAGATCTGCCCAGCAACGCGCGCTCACGTTTGATGCGCATACCGCGTTGCCGCAAAGGTTCGGCACAGGCACATCCCCAAGCCGCGGCCGGCTCCCAGGAATCAAGCCGCATCCGCTGCATCCATCCAGCAGCAATACCCTGTGTCTGGTGCACGCGAAGGACCAAGACAGGCGCCAGGCCAGTTTCCACACCCCGGGTGCTTCACGCAGACAGGCAGGACAATAACGCGAACCGCTGCCCCGCGCCCACAGGAAATGTATGTCCACTCCCTCGCGCGTCTCGCGCAGAAACAGGACTCGCCCCGCATAACGAGCCACGGTGAGCTGCTGGATGTCGCGCTCTCGAATGCCCGTGGCCGCGCATATGCGGGCCGCCTGCTCGTCGGAGACCCGCAGGCTATGGTCCCGCTGCTGCTTCCCACCTAATGGATGCAAGCCAACCGCTTCGTACAGGTCCCTCCGTGAGGTCGACAACTCCATACAGTACCTGTCGAGCCAACTTACGAGCGTTTCGCCTTGAAAGGGAGGCACCCGGATCGGAAATCTGCGCTGGTCCATGTGCGTTATCGCCATTCGCCTTGGACGGCCTATTAATACTAATTAAAACGCATCCGGTCAGTCCGTGCCCGCGATCAAAACCGTCTGCCTCACGTCTTTGGACAGCACCAGATGAAGTTGCTGCCAGCCCTGCTCAACTGAAACGTTCCGGCGGCCAGAGTAGCAAAGTGCGGGCGGTGCGCGCCGTTGCACGTGTGCGTTTTACCGCGAAGATTAGGGCCCCAACGGAACTGGATCGTTTCCGCATGCTCCAGGAGCGCCCCGCCAACGTCGCTCTTGAAGGCCACGACCGAGCATAGGAAGGCGTGCTGATTTTAACCCCAGTTTTCTGACGGCGGTGGCCGATGTGGGTGTGCGCTCACCTTGGCGGACGCCGGCAAACCTGCCCGAGCTCGGTGTCCGGGCGGTGCTTTCTTCAGGAAGGCAAGAAAAGGGGAATAGCCGCCCGGGTCTAAGGGCTGCCGCCGTGGCCATCGCCCACATCTCGCGCCTTGGCGCCTGTCAGCAGCAGAAGCCGTCTTATGGTGTTTTTGTTCCACCCGGTGGCCGCGGCGATTTCCTGTTGCGTCCGCCGCTGGACAAGGTACAGGTCGCGGATTCCTTCGGCGTCGAGAGGGGCGCGGGTGCCATGAGACGGGGAAAGCCCAAGCCGGGAGATATGATGGATAATCATCCTCCGGTCCCGATTCAAGGCGACGGCCATGTCTTCCACAGATTCGCCCCGGTCAAGCAAGTGTCGTAGTTGAGCCTCAATGGAGTCAGGTCCCGGAATTAGCGCTCCAACGGACTTGACCGTCCGATTTTCAATTTGGCTTATGAGCCGAGGTTCGATCAGGCCCCGTACGATCAACGATTCGAGAACCGGATCAGCCCCGGGATTTGGCCGTCGCATGTGCGGCACGTGCTTTAGCAGTCCCACGGGCGGTTCCCAGCTTAGAGGTTCCCTCACGCCATTTTCTGCAAGAAATGATTCCGCTCTCTCGTCGAGCATGTCGAGGATCCCGGGCGGCGTGGATGCGATGAAGTGCTGCAACAGGAAGTAGCCTTGGCCGCCACGTTCGGTGTATTCGGAGATGGAGCCGGTGAGCCTGTAAGTGACATAGAGGCTCGCCGTGGCCGGATCATTCCCGCACCTTCGGTCGCTCAAGGCGATGTCCTGCCATGTTTTTTCGGGCAGCAGCCCTTCCACGGAAAGTCGTCGCCTGGCACCGTAGTCGATCGGTGCAGGATGCGCATCCAGATAATTCGCCAGGGCTAAAATTGCCTTCATTAGCCCGTCTCGGGCCGACGCCGGAAACCGGCGGCATACATACGACAACGAGTTATCTGTTCCGGACAGCCCCAGTGTCTCCCGCTGGAGCTCCAAGTCGGGCCTGTCGTACCCAGGCATCAGGACACCGATGCTCAGCCCGGTCTGAAGTATTTTCGGTCCCACCGCCTCATCCAGCCGTAGGAGGCTGGTCCACTGGGGCCAGAAACGCTGTGGAACCGATCTCGCCCTTTCCAGGATGTGGGTTAGCCCCCTGCACGGTGGGGCCGGCGACGGGCCTGCTGTGCCGTAGCGCAGTGCACTCTCCGGACGAATATCCGTGTGGAGTGCTTTGAGCATCTTGAGCTGAAGGTCGGGCGAGGGTTCCCCCCAGTGCCGAAGAA
Source organism: Arthrobacter sp. 10T416 (assembly GCF_056394165.1). Classification (NCBI taxonomy): domain Bacteria; kingdom Bacillati; phylum Actinomycetota; class Actinomycetes; order Micrococcales; family Micrococcaceae; genus Arthrobacter; species Arthrobacter sp. 10T416. The sequence continues at coordinate 74,487 of NZ_JBFTHI010000002.1, forward strand.
TGGTTGACGGAGACTTTTTCGCCGCTTTCCCTTCGCGGTCCGAGAACAGGCGTCTTAGTGCTGGCACATAGACAACCTCTTCGTCACTGCGGAGCACCACCGCGGCCAGCGACACCGCATGAGCTGTTGCCGAAGCTGACTCGGGACGGAACAGGCTTGAACGCCTCGGCGTAGGGCTGACTTCGAAGTCCAGTCCAAGCACCTGGTCGGTTAGATTCCACGTGCGCAGATCCCCCGCTGACATGACGCGCAAGGCCCGCGCTGCCAGCAACTTGACGTCGTTCAGAAGCCGGTGCAGATCGTCGGGTGAAAGCGCCCCGGAGTCGATGGCGGTATCCAGCCACGACTGAGTGGCGAGAATAGGACTTCCCTCGGGGAGGCAAACCGGCGGCACATAAGAGAGGTTCGCCCGGCAAGACGCCATCCCCCCATCCGATCCGAGTACAGCGTTGCCGCAAAGATTCGGTGCGGGCACGTCGCCAAGCCGGGGTCTGCTCCCAGGAATTAATCCACAGCCGGGGCAGACATCCAACAGCAGTAACCCGTGGCTGGTGCAAGCGAAGGACGACGACAGACGCCATGCTAATTTCCACACCCCCGGCGCTTCACGCAGACAAGCAGGACAGTAACGCGTACCGCTCCCCCTAGCCCACAGAAAACCTAAGTCGGCTCCCTCACGTGTCTCCCGAAAAGACAGGACTCCGCCCGTGTAGCGAGCCATCGTGAGCTTCTGAATCTCATGCGGCGGAATGCCCGTGGCAGCACATATGCTGGCCGCCTGGTCCTCCGAGACGCGCAAACCATGGTCCCGCGGCTGCTTCCCACTCAGCGGACGCAAACCAACACCTTCGTACAGGTCCTTTCGTGACGTCGACAACTCTGAACAATACCGATCGAGCCAACTCACGAGCGTCTCGCCCTCGACGGGCCGCACCAAAATCGGAAACCTTCGCTGTTCCATATCCTCACCGCCAACCCACCTTGGGACGGCCTGCCAACACTAATGAGGAAGGCATCTCATTAGTCGATGTGCCGTCGGAGGTTCCGCCGCCGCTCCGATTCGTGGCGGCACCCAGACGAAATTGGGCCACGAGCCTGGGCAAGGCGACCTCTATCTCCCCGCCTCATGGCCCCCGACTGGTTGTCTCGGAAGTCCAACGTCGTGTCATAGAGCGAGGGCGCTTACAAACAATTCTTATGTATCACTAGTGGGGCAGACAAGAGTGCCCACACACTATGGCATAGTTGCATGCCCACTCGTCCGTCCCAGCTGACCGTTGAGCAGTCTCGGCGCTGGGAAACCCGGCGACTGAAAGTGGGTGCCCGGATTCGAGAACTCCGGTTATCCCAGAACCTGTCACAGGAGGCACTAGCCCTTGAGTCGGGTCTAAGCCGAAATATGATCATCGGCATTGAGTGGGGTCGGAAGAGTGTTGCTTATGAGCGTCTCTGGGATGTCGCTGACGTGCTAGGAGTCCCCATCAACAGCCTGTTCATTGAGGCCAAGTCACTTCCGTCAAATGAGCCCTTCAGAGGAGGGCGACGGCCAATGGGCCAAGGCAGGGGCTGAAAACGCAGCACGGCTGATGCCGCGCTCCTCCTGAACCAATCAGCTAACTCGTTCACATCTACGTATGCTGGACTGATGTCTGATTCCCAGCCCCTTGCCGTCTTCGGTGACTGGCACGGTGATTCCGGCTGGGCTCTAGCCTCCATCAGGTCAGCTGCCCGCGAGGGGGTCCGGACTGCCATCCACGTTGGGGACTTTGGGCTAGATTGGCCGGGTGCCAAGCGGGGGCGGTATGAGGCGAAGCTGAACAAGTACCTGATCGATCTGGGGATCACGCTTGTCGTTTCTGGGGGGAATCACGACAACTGGGACACTTTGGAGAAGCTCCTCGTCGAAGACGACGGCTTGGCGACGATCCGATCCAATATCCGGGTCCTGCCGCGAGGCGGCCGAGCCATGATCGAGGGCCTTGCCGTCGGCGGACTGGGCGGGGCGTTTAGCGTCGACTGCGAGCACAGGACCGTAGGGAAGGACTGGTGGGCTAATGAAGAACCCACTCGCGAAGAGGCCGACGCACTCATTGCCGGCGGTCCTCTGGACATCTTGATCACCCACGATGCGCCAGCAGGCGTCCCGCTTACGGGAGAATTCCAGCTCAGCCCAGACCTGACAGAGAAAGCGAACAAAACCCGCGACCTCTTGGGAGAGGTCGCTAATTCGTTGGCCGTTCCCCATCTTTTCTGCGGCCACTGGCATCAGCGGCGCATACACGAGTTGAGCCATTCGAATGGAACCGTCACGAGAGTAGACGTGCTCAATATGGAAAACTCCCGGCACGGGAACGGCGTCCTCGTGTGGCCTGGCCAAGCTCCTCTGCGGATTGACCCACTGGACATCAGGAACACCTAGGGACCTGCCTCCTCGCTAGATCTGACCTAGAGTAGGAGTCATGGACGCGGCCGAGTGGGCGCCCGAGCTGGCTTACTCCCTCGCCAATGGGCCCGGGACACCGTCCTTACTGACCGTCGCTACGTGTAGCGGACCCGCTGCCAGCAGAGAAGTTATCGAGACTGCCAAACGAGTAGTCGGCGAGGCAGGCTGGACGGTTTACGAGCTGGTCGCCCGCGAAGTGGCCCCGGATCCGTCCCTGCTGCGTGAGAGCGGCTTCCTGATCCTTCGGGACGTCCGCCAACCGCTGTCCCCGTCGGTGCCGGTTCTCATCGGCGCTCACCAACTGCATATCCGTCGGAACCTCCCAGTCGGTCTGCTCATCGTGGGAACTCCCGCCGGAATCAAAGCCCTCCGCAGACATCCCGGCCTAGGCTTTCTAAGCCGCGCCGAGTGGGTGGTGCAGAACTAGCGTGAACCAGCCTCCGGTACACCCACGCCCCTTGTCCTCAGCATTTCGGAACCCCTCGGCATCAAATCCAGGCACGATATTGCGCGTCCTCGGTGAGACCCCAAACCGTGTCACAGGCCGAAGCTACACTCGCAGCATGATGCAGGAGCTACGCAATGACGACGCGGGCCGATACCTCGTGACCACCGCTACAGGCAGCCACTATGTGCTCGATCTGACAGCCAGAACTGTGAAACGGCAGATGGCCGCCAGCCCCCCAGTCGTCGATTATCTCAACGCGGGGTTTTCGCGGCTGCGCCGCGACGGGGAAACACTTGAGCTAATCATGCTCGAGTTGTGCGCACTCGGCGCGTCCGCCCGATACTGGATTCAGGTCCGCGACGACCACATCCCTACCCTCAGAACGACCTCGCCCGTGGTGCGGATCGATGCAATGAACCCTTCGGAGGCATGAACTTGGCGCCTATGCTGGTTCTGTGACACCGATACCTTCACCGAGCCGTATCGACATCATCATCCATGAAACAGATACCGAATGGTGGCAGATCATTGCCGCCCTCGGGCCTTTCGTCGTAATCCTCTGTGCCGTCCTCATCGCGGCAATCGGCTGGCTCACGCGGCGGCGGCGGACTGTCGCGGATACCGTAGCTTTTGGCTCCGAGACGCCCATTGCTGACAGCCAGTCAGACTGGTGGCACCGGGCACGATGGGCGCTGGAAGCGAGCCTAGATGATGATCCGGCGAGACGTGAGGTGGGCCTCGCTGCTTTGCAACTCCTCAACGAAAGCACTCTTTCCGGCAAGGAGGAGACGCTCATCATTGCTGAAGCCTGGAAGAGTCCGCTGCGCGACGCGAGGACGATGAGCGCCTTCGCTGACGAGAAGTCCGTTGATGAAAACGATCCACAGAGCAGTATCAGCCACGCGGAAGAGCGCGTGACCGTTCGGGCAGCCCGCCTTCGGCTCTCGACAGACAAGACGCAAGGCATCGAGAGCCCGTCCTGGGTGGAGGAAATCGCCAAGCGACCCCTTTGAGCGCGCGACCGCCCGACCGGACGCCAAACGGGCCGTTCCAGGGCAATTATCGAGGAGAATCCGGCCCGCCCGAACGCCATAGACTGCTGGGACCACGTCAACCCACCTGTTCGAATCGGACCAATGAGCGCGATAGACCTCTCCCAGCCGTTCACCATTCACCTCGGCGTGGTCGAGCCACAGTTCGAACGCTTCGAAGATGACGCCCTCATGCGTGGCCAGCTGGCACACCTCGTGCCAGCCCACTGGGGGGCGCTCGTCCCGTACCCCCATGTCTTGAGGTGTGTGCTCACATGGTGATCACGGCGGCGCCTAAGTACAATCGTTAGGCAGCGCCGATCCACTCCGCGGAGAGTCATCGGATTCAGCAGTGAGATTGGGGTCAAGCGTGGACTGGGTAGCGCAGCCGCATTGCGACGCAGTGGAAGGGTCGCAGATTTTCTCAGCGCTGCAGAAACCCTCCTCAGAGTCTGAGTGTTTTGTAGACCTTTCTAAAAGCGGATGGGTTGGCCCGGGAATGATGGCGTCCTTGGCGGCGTTCGTGGATGCTAAGACTTCAGCCGGACTACACGTAACGTTCACTCCACCGGCAAACCGTGACGTCAGGTACTACCTGGCAAGAATGGGGATGTCAGCGTTTCTAGATAGCGTGGGCGTGGAACACGCCTTGCCGGCAGTCAACGCCAACATGGCTCTGACAGAGCGTGCTCTCGTTGAGGTGCAATCATTCTCCTCCGAAGAAGACGTGGCCGCGCTCGTGTCGATCGTCAGCTACCAGTCAATCGCGAAAGACCTCCAGAGGTCAGTATCCCAGGCCCTATTGGAGGCCGGATGTAACGTCCCGGAGCACGCGAGAGTGGCTTGCGGCTATATGGCGGCACAGGTTCTAAACGGGGGCACGATCCTTCGTCTGGCTGTCGCGGACGCTGGCGTTGGGATCTTCTCGACGCTCCGGGGTGCGGGCGCGCAAACAGAGAAGGAAGCCCTCATGATGGCCGTCACTGGTACTTCAGAGACCGGACTCGAGGAACGGGGCCGCGGACTTACGTCGATCCATGAATCGATCAAGCGTCATGGGGGACGGGGTTCACTGATCTCGGGTCAGTCACTGATCCACATGAATCCGAAAAATTTGCACCCATGGACAGGGAATTCCGGAGCCTATGTGGGCACCATCTTGGACGTACTTCTGCCCATTGCGTAACGACTGGCATCGGACCGAGTCCACTCCCGCCGTAAAACGCTAGAACCATATACACTTACAAAATAAGTGGCGAAAGGTGTCGCACATGAAAAAAATAAGTGTTCCTAGCGTCGCCAGTTCACGTGTGCTTGCTGACAAGCTCGTGGACTCTGCGCACCTAGTCGACAACGAACCCGTGATCATCGATAGTCGTGACCTGGACATCAACACGGAGAGCTTCGTCTCTCAATTAGTCAAGCGCGTAGCAGAGGCGCACCCATCCGCGGTCGAAGTAGTCGGCGGAGGAGACGAATGGATCGCCGAAGTACAGCGCGAAGCGAAGCGCTTCAGCCTTAGGGTGACTTCGCGGGGAATGGCCAGCGCTTAGGCTAGTCCAACTTCCGGGCAGCCACGCCGGCCCCGTCGATAGCCCTGTTCCAGAGTTCGCGCTCGCTTCGCATGTCGTGTTGGTCTGACCCAGTGAAGTAAAGACGGGCCCAGTCCTTCCAGGACTTGAATTGCTCTTGAACCGACGAGTCGGAGATCCGGGTTATTTGCTTCTCCAGAGCGGCGACGAGGTCCTGCTCCTTGTGAGTCGGAAGGGGATTCTCTCCACCCTCCCCGGCGTCGGACCAGGCCTTCAGACCAGTCAGTCCAGTACGAAGCGCCTGAGCGGCGTCTTGCGCGCCGTAGAGCGCTTCACGCTGACTTTTCCTATTGCGCTCCGTCTTCGAGTTGAAGAGCGACCCACTAGTACTGAGGAAGGCCGTAAGGGCAGCTGCCGCCGCTGCGATCAACGCGGTCACAAGGGGCTGGGTCTTGAGGCCATCAATCCTCTCCGACAGGTGTACACAAAGTTTTGCGACGTCTTCGGGGTTGAGAGCCAGGCACTGATCCATCCATAGATCGTATATGCCGGCCGGTGGGGTACGCGCAACGACCACAATCATGCTTCAACGGCCGGAGCTGCCCAGCCAACAGCCCGCAGCTGCTTGTCCCGCTGCCGGCGCTCCAGCGGAGTCTGGCGCGGCTCAGGCGTTTTGGTCTCCCCGACTCTTCAATGACCGCGATCTCTTCGGACCGAAGCGGAGTTGGCGGCCATCTCGCCATGCCGGCCACACGCCGTCCTTGACTCGGCGCCGCACCGTTGCATCGCTTCGTGGGCGGCTTTGTCTGTCGAGATGCGCTGCAGAATCCTGTCCGCAAGTTCTGGTTGGTTGTCCATCAGTACACGTTATGCAGGGCGCCGCGTCGCGTCCACGCACTGTCGGTGCGCACCTCAACAACAAGGCTCCTACGAACGCAGGGTCCGGGAGTTGAAGCGCCGGACTCGATCACTCAGGAGCTCGGCGGCCCACAGGCTACACAGGCCCAGGCGCAGCTTCGCGCCAAACAGTCAGAGTTCACTGCCTGGCGCGGAGACAATGACCGCAAAAACCTCAGCTACCGGACGTCACTTACCGTCCGCTAAACGGGGCCCCCTGCAGACCAGTCAAACTTGTGCCGGTCGGGGCAGGTGGGGCTTGCCAACCGGGTTCCAGCCCGGAACTTTGGCCACGGAGTCATCGGGGCCGTAGGTGAACCGCTGCAGCAGCGCCTGTTCACAGACCGGGGCAGTGGAATGAGGTTTCTCGTAGTTCCTTATCAGCCATCGGTCAGCGACCCGCGGGCCTGCACGGCCGCCCCACGCAGCAGAGCGTAGCTCTCCGTCAGGTTGCGGATCATATTGCCGCCGGGGGCGTTGAGGGTGACCGTGGGGATGGTCTCCAGCAGATGAACTTGGGCCAGCCTAAGCTGCGCTCTCGCGCCCCGAGTTCAAGACGCATGTAATTACCAGCGTCGGCGGATACGACGAGCTCCTCAACTACTTCCAAGAGCGAGATCAACATTGCCACGCAAAGCTGAAGCCTCGCCATTCTTGATCAAGCCATCAATGATGGCTTGATGGCCGAGCTTGCCCACCCTATCGGAAGCGTAGGTAGCCACGACGCGCTCGTAAACCTATTCGGTGTCTCGAAACTAAGCGCCTCAAAACGCAAGGGTTTCGAGACAGCCGGCGTTAGCAGACACCTCGGTCGATGCACTCGTTGGGTTTACCTCGTTTCTTCGCATCAAGGGGGACGTTATGCTCCCTCAGCTATCGCCGGTTCTTCCTCCGATGTCGGCGGGGAAACGAGGGTCGAGTGCAAAGCCTTGAGTCGCTCAAGGACTTCGTCGTAGCCAAGTACGGTCACGGTCGAGAGGCCAGCTCGAAATCGCAGGAAGGACTCGCGCTGCTCTGGATCGAGGGTGCCTATGCGTCCAGTTATGACAGCGCCGCGTGGATCATTCCACGCGTCGAGGTTGAGGTCGGGAGTGAGGCGGTGTGCGAGGCTTCTGGGTACGGAGGCCATCTGAGACTGCACCTGAGTGATCGGTCCGCTGAGTTCCGTGTGGGGTGGGTAGACAGCGGCGTTTCCCTTGCCACGGTACGGTCCTGAGCTCATCAGCGGGGTGCCTGGTGTCTTGATCTCGACGATTAGGACGGTGCGCGTGACGGAGTTCGCGCAGAGGAAGTCGGTGATGCGCGCCCCTCGTCCGTCGATGTCCGCGGCTTGGACAGTCGCGTGCTGGCGCTCCACGACAATGGGCGCCGAGAAGATTAGCTGCAGTGCGAAGTGGTTGGCCTGGAAGAACTTCTGCCAATGATCTTCATCGCGCGAGTAGGGCCCCTCGAGGTCCTTCTCAAACCGATCCAAGAGGGCTTCGAGTGAGACCAACTCGATGTCTTCGCGAAGTCGGACGAGTCGTTCGGGTGCCTCTTGGGCGATGGCTGGAGCTGCGGCCGTTATCTCATTGGCCAAAATGGAACGGTCGGCGGCGTCGGTAACGTGTCCGGTAAGAACCTCTTCCGTCAGAGCGCGGATGACCGGATTCTTGGTGTATTTCGGCTTGACAAGCTCAAGACCAAACAGATCTGCGATGGCGTTATGAGAGTCGGCGTCAATTACCCGTCGAACGGCCGTTTGGCCGCGACCGCGACTGCGATCAACCGCTGCGCGGTAGTCGTTGAACCGCTGTAGGGATACCCGAAAGATCGTACCTTCTGGGTTGGCCCCCTCGGCACCCGAAGTCACAAAGCGCACCTTTGTACATTTCGTGCGTTTCTCGATACCTCGTACCAAGTCTTGATAGTCACGCTTGATGCTTAGGCCGTACTCGTACATGGTGCTGAAGCCCCTGGGTAGACCGAGGACGTAAAGAAGGTCATACTGACCGTGTTCCGCTGAATGCCTGTGGGGATCCCAACCGGGGCTTTCGATCTGCAATTCCGTGATGCGGTCGAACTGATTTTGAAGCTGCCCGTACTGGGTGACCTTTGGCGCGAATCGCAGTAGCTTCTGGACGTGGTCGAACCGCAGCACCTCGAAACTATTTTTGTTTTTGTCTCGGGGGACACGGGTCAGGACTAGCTCGTGGCCGTCGTCCTGCTGCGCAATCACTCCGAGCCGGTCTTCTAGCTCAGTATCGTCTACATCGGCATCATCTGCCTCGGCAGCGTCGAGGTGATTACCATCAAGGTTGAGATGGTATTCGTCGAAACTTAGGGTCGGTTCACTCAAGATGACCTCCAGGGAGATGTAGCGTGCCGACGGGCTGCCGCGCGCGCTCACGCAAGTCTGCCATCTTCACCAAATCAGATGCACACGCCGGGGGTGGGGCATGATTCGACGTGCCGCATGCCCGCCATTCCGCGTCGGACGGGCATCGTGCCGCCACGGTCCAAGAGCGGCACGCTAGGGACGTCCGTTATCGACTCGCCGCCAATACGGGTGCTGGCTGTCTCCGGACTTATCGAGCACGAACGCGACGCTCTGCTCAGCACGAGTCACTCCGACGTATAGCTTCGCCGCCGCGAGGTCTTCGAGCGGCGTTCCCCTCTGGAGCAGCTTCTGCATCTTGTCTGTAGGGAAGATCAGGACGCGTTTACGTGTGAGGCCCTTCGCAGCGCCGAAGTTCATAAACGTCAAGTGATCGTGGCTTTTCCAGGAACTGGCACCCCAGCGCAGATTCTGCGGCGCGAACCCTTCGATGTACGCTTCGATGTCTTCGCTTCGGACGAGAAACACGCCATCATGACCCGTAGCCGTAGCATTCAATGACACTGTTCTCGGAAACGCCCAGGTGCTGTCGAAAAGCGAGTCGGCGAACGCAGCGATTTCAGGGCGGCACCGCCACGTTTGCGACCGGTGAGTGATGATCAATCTGCCGGCTGCCTCCTGGCTGCGGAACCAGCTCCACACCTGCATGTTCTTGTACTGCTTGTGTTTCCGTTCCGACGGACTGGTCGCGATGACCGCCTGTCGCACGTCCCCGACCATTGTCAACGAAACGGTGGAACGCAGAAGAGCATCCACGATCTCCAAGTCGTACCCGCCCAGATCCTGCACCTCGTCGATATAGACATGATCGTAGATGGCTTCCAGACGGTGCAGTGGGAGAGAGCGCGATGCCTCGATCAGGAGAGTTGCCAGGTGCGCGGCGTGAACCCCGCGCAGCAACCCAGAATGGGTGAAGTATCGACGCCGTGCTGTCAGCGGAACTCGCTCCTGATACAGGCTCTTGTCATCGAGCCCGTTGACGTCCTGGCCTGGGAAAAGGAACGGGAGATAGGGGCGGATGAACTGGCCGATGAGGAAAGTGAACCATCCAGACACTTCGATTTCGGCGGTCGGGTTTGCTTCGTTCAATCGTCGACGCAGTTCCGCCTGATTGTTGAGCGTAAAGGTGAGAACGAGGATTCGCTGCCCCGGCGAGGCGGCCGCGCACTCGTCGACGATGCTCTGCGTTTTCCGCGATCCCGCCACGGCGAGAACGAGTTCACCGCCCACTGACATGAATGAAATCCAGGGCTTCGGTGAAGTATGAGGGAGAGGTAATGGTCGTCGGCGAGGAGGAAATCTTCAACGCAGCGTCGGTCTTGTTGTTACCCATCCACGTCTCAAGGTTGGCGCGGGGCGTTCCCAAAATAGCCCGTAATGTGTTGGCATCATTGACGTTTAGGATCTGCGGTTCGAGGGTTCGACCACGTGCGACGTCGCCGAAGAGCAGCATCCGGTCTTCGTCGAGAAGGTCGCCGAGGTCGGCGCGGGCGTCGTCGATTTCGTCCTGGGAACGGCCATCATTATCGCTGAGGATAACGCAACGCTTGCCGACGAGTTTCACCAGCTCCAGGAACCGTCGATGTGACAGCCCCCGCATTGAGAACACCTCGATGCCGTCGTCGATAGGGCGGCAGCGCCACCGATCCCGATAGAACCGTTCGAACAGGAGTTCGTCTGATGGGCCCTCGACCAGCACCACGCGTTGAGCGAGAACGAGGCGGAGGGTGTCGAAGCCGGGGAGTTTCCGGAAGTAGTCGACGGTGTCCTCAGGGAGGTCGACGAATGGTCGGACGTCGCCGTCGGACACGAGCCGGAGCCTATCGAGACCGAGACGGTTGAGGACAAAAGAGCTGTGAGTGGCGACGAAGACCTGCTGGTCGTCGTGGCTGAGAGCGCCGATGCGGTCCAGCAGCACGTTCAAGTTCGAGTGTGACAGGTGATTCTCGGGTTCTTCGATCATGACGGCGCCGGCCGCGTTCGCGTGGCGGCGCATTGCGAGGACGATCTTCGTCACCGCTTGCTGTCCGTGCCCGGCTTGGAGGAAGGGAACGCCGTCGACGTGCGGGATCACGCTGCTGTCCCACGACGTGCGGGACGAGTGGTCCATTGCCAGTGCGACATGGCCGCCGTCAAGGAGCTCGTCGCCGGCGGCGAGTTTTGCGTTGACGGCGCCGAGGTGTTCAGCGGTCATGTTCTCCTTGACCCTACGGAAAGCCGCGGAAACCGCCGCATGTTCCTCGTCGGTGAGGTTATCCCCGATGACCTGTCGCAGGTGATAATCCACTCCAGCCGTTGAGCGGACAGTTCGGGAATCGATGACAGCGACGGCGAGAGCACGTGGCCGCTGCGTCAGCTGGTTTCCCTGGAACGAGCGCCAGTCTGGAGTGAAGTACTCCGTCGGTAGCAGTTTCGTTCCTTTGGCAACGTAGGCGTCAAATTCGTTCCGGTACTCCGGGTTGAGTCGGATGCGAAGGCGCACGCCGGGCGCGTGATCGCTTGGCTTATCGAGGTCATCGGCGCCGATGAAAGGGGCGAACGCGGATCGATCCTGGAGGGTTACCTCGATGAAGATCTCGGGCGGCGGCGGATTCTCCCCTCGAGCACGCGCCGCCAGGTACTCTGCCACGGTCTGGGCGTGAAACCAGTACGGGTTCAGTTCCTCGGAGACTGTGCGGCCGTTGATTCGGCCGGTCATAGCCATCCCGATTGCTTCCAAAAGAGTCGACTTACCTGCCTGGTTGTTCCCGACGAGGACGTTGAACGTCGGGTGGGGTCGGAAGTCGAGCGTTTTGAACTTCCGGTAGCCGCGGATGCGAACTCTGGCGATCAAGTGGTTCCCCCAAAAAGTGCGTCTTAGCGAATGTCTCCGCGATGAGTCTGGCACGGGCCGCCGACAAGTTCGGGCGGCGCACAGGCTTACTTCGCGTTTGTTGAGCCGGAACCGTCCCTGACGATCTTCCGCAGTACCTAATCGAGACAGCAATCAGTCACTCTGGCTACCAGTCAGCGATCGCGTTTTGGGAACTACCATCCATGAATCCGGTCGCACCTGAAAGCGTGGACCAGCTGGGTTTCTGTATGGCATGGTTGCTGACCGCAAGCCGCTTTTTCAGGGAAACAATGTCGCGATGGACAGGACGCTAGGGATGGCGGCTTCGTCCAGTAATCGGCACATCGTCAGGCTGCATCAAGTGAGCACCCGCCGAGACCCCGAGCGTCGACCGGAGCCGCTTGGCTCCCTCCATGTGTCCCGGTATGGGATCCCCGGAGGACCGGTACGGTTTCCCTCTCCGATTCGATGTGTCTCGAAACCTCTCCCGTCTCGTATCCCTAGGCAAACGAGACGTCTCAACGAGCAGAGGCGGTTTGCCTGCACCGTCGCCAATTTTCTGTGGAATTCGGGACATGTGCTCCCACTCCGAAAAATAAACCGCCGGAAATGGTCGAACCGGATACCTTGGGATGCGAGGAGGTGTCGTCATGACTGTGAAGGCCGCACACATGGTGTCAAAGGGCTATATCCGCGCATGGGCAAACGCCAAGAAGATTGTCGACGTGCTCGACCTCCAGGACGGTCGAGGATACCCCTCCTCATACGAGAAGGCCACAGTCGTAAGCTACGCCTACGACCCCAATGTCCTCACCCGAAACCTTGAGCAAGACTACTCACTTATTGAGAGCAACGGCGCTCCGGCCCTCGTCAAAATGCGCAAAGGGGAACCGTTGACGACAGCCGAAACGCGCGCCGTGATCGCCTTCCTGGACATGCACCTTGACCGAGGACGCTACGCGGATCGAACCAAGGTCCGAGCCCCCGCGGTCGTATTGAGAACAGACGGACGGATCGAACATACGGAGCTGGCCCTCGGGGACGCGTTGCTCCTGTCGCAGTCCTTCCAGGATGTCCTCAGGCTGACCACGTTGGGACTCGAACAATGGCCGTGGCAGGTGCGAGAGGCAAGGGGACTCGCCACCGGAGACGGCGCGGTCCTGCTCTGGCGGCCAACCGACGGTGCCGAAATCTCCACCATCTCCTTCCCACTATCCCCCACCCAACTACTCGTGATCGGAGAAGATCTCGCAGACGACGTTCCCCATAATCGGCTGCTCGCAGAGAACAGCAAACGGTGGATCGTCGGAGCTAGGGGAACGCTCAATTTCAGCAAGGCCGCGGTCATCGCGGATCGACGCTTTCAGGGATGATCCTGAGGAAGATGGCCTCTTCGTAGGAGGGCGCGGCCGGCAACTAGCGTCGAATGCATCTCCTGGGCCGTGGTGGGAACCGAACCTTCGCCCCTGCGCCGAACGATACTGATGAACGCTCCATCGACTATGGCTCCGGAGACTAGGAAAGGCTTGATTTCCTCGGGCTGCGGTGGGATGTCAACCAGGGCACCTTGCAGTCTCGTAACCCTAGGGTTACGAGACGATCGGGTGCGCAGCATCGGCTTACAGTCGGTCAGGGTGCTCAAGACTCGGGATGGAGCAAAGGTTAGCGGCCGGTTGTGGGTGGTATAACTGGTGCTTCTTTCGTCATGGTGTTGTTGCTGGTGCTCCAGCTGGCGAGGAAGTCCAGTTGGTTCTGGGCGTGGCTGCCGGATTCTGCGGTGTAGGCGATGAGGGTGAGTCCTTCGCCTGGAAGATTGTATCGAGAACCTGCAAGTCGTACCCGTCGCCGCGCTGTGCTCATTGCGTCGCGTACACATGCCAGCTCGTGAGCGAACCGCGAAACCGGAGGCGTAACAATGCTCGTCCTTCTATCCTGAGTCCAGCACGCCGGCATACTTCCACATCGCGCGCCAATACACCGCGCAACTCTTCAGGGTTCTGACCGGTTAGGTCGGTCCCGCACTCACTGCCATCCAGGGCAAAGCGCGCGGTTTCCGTCGCCTCGGACCCATCTTGGTCGTCAACAGGTTCGATCACGGTGCGTGTAGCCATCCGGTGATCCTAGCTAGTGTGTAGCCTTGCAAACGCACCCTACCCGGCTGAACCGAGTAGTGGAGATTAACAATTGTTAAAGTCAGGAAAATCTAGAAGGGGAATTGTTAATCTTCGCGCGTAGTCGACAGGCCGACGGTGATGATGAAGTACACCACCGGCACCATCAGAAGCAGGGACAGGAAGGTGAATTCGACGACGGCGCTGCCCCGCTCGGCGTCGTCGTCAGGGCTGGATGGCGGCATGGCCTTTCACCTCCAGCATGTCCCGGGGCCCGATCAGCCCAATGACGGGCAGCGGAGCGCGGACCGTGACTTCGAGGGTCCGGATGCCCGCGAAGTTCGTCTCGGTGGTGGTGACGTCCCTGGCGAAGTCCGGGGTGAGCGCCACGCCGATCAACTGCGAGGTGCGGCCTGCCGCGTCGGCGGCGCCCCGGTCCGCCAGGGTGCCGTAGCGGGCGCCGGACGCAGCGGCGTCGATCAGCGTGTTCCGGACGTGCAGGACGAGGGCGAGCTGGATGATGGCCAGGAAAAAGAACGTCAGCAGTCCCCCGACCAGGACGAAGTCCACCACGGCGGAGCCGCGTTCCGCGCCGGCAAGGTGCTGGCCCCCGGCTGCAGCCATTGCCTACTGCCCGACTTTTTGCATCGCCTGGTTGAAGAGCCCCTCGAGCGCGGGCCCGGCGATCGCCAGCAGCGCGGCGACCAGGACGGCTGACATAAGAGTGATCATCACCCAGCCCGGCACGTCGCCACGCTCGTGTTCGTGGCGCTGTCCGCGTGATTGGCCCGGGGTGGCACCGGCCAGCCATAACGCCAGGCCAACCAACCACGTCACTGTCCGTGTGCTTAAACCGATGTTCTTCACTGTTTCCCCTTTATTTGAATGCTTCCCTTTGTTTGAGTGCTGCGCTTACTGCATTTACTCGTCTAATACGGTGACTGCGGCCGCCCGTTCAGAGCCCCAGGGTGATGGCGGCCAGACCCGGAAACACGGCAAAGACCACGGTTAGCGGCAGGACGCCAAAAACGAGGGGCACCATCATGCCGATCTCCTTGCGTCCGGCCGACTCCATAAGGTCGCGCTTCGCGGTGTCCCGGACGTCCTGGGCCTGTGCACGAAGGACGTCGGCGAGGGGTGTCCCGCGTTCCACCGCCACGATTAGCCCGTCGACGAAGCGGACCAGCGGGCCCAGCTCGGTTCTCGACGAGAACTCCTGCAGGGCGTCGGCCAGGGGTTTCCCGGCCCGGGTGTCGGCCAGTACGCGGGTGAATTCCCTGGACAGTTCGCCATGCGTCCTGCGGCATACCCGATCCAGGGCGCCGGTGGCGCTCTCCCCCGCGCTCACGGCGAGCGCCATCAACTCGGCCACACCCGGGAACTCCGCCATCATCCTGGCTTCGCGTTTCTTGACCTGCGTCCCAAGGAGATAGTCGCGCAAGAGGAACCCCGCCAGGCCCGCGCCAAGGACAATCAACACCGCAAGCAACGGGTTCAGCCGGCCCAGCGCGCCGCCCAGTAACGCGATAGCCGCGGCGGCAAGAAATGCGCCGACGCCCCACAGCACCTGCTCGGCGCGGAAATCCACGGACGTTTTGCTGCTCCCCGCCCGGGCGAGCCGGCGCTTGAGTGCCGATGATCCGGGATTAAGCCGGCCCAGCTTCCGCACCGCGTCGTGTATCGCAGGACGCAGGATCCGCTCCAGCGGGCCGAACGGCGTGACATTGCCCGGAGCCGTGTACAGGAGCCGGGACTCAAGGTTGTGCGCTTTCAGTTGCGGCCGGATGCGCTCGGTAAAGTTGACCGGCCGGAGGAACGGGAGCCGCAGGAGGAACAGCCACAAGCCGCAGCCGAGCACCAGGCCGCACGCGACCGAGCCAGCCGTTAGCGCGTTCACCGGAGCACCCGCTCATCCTGCGGCAGGGACCCGATGCGCAGCATCACGGCATAAGAGATCAGCGAGACCAGCAGGCCGCCCACCAGGACGGCAGCACCTACCGGCGAGTTGTACGCCGCGATGGCTTCCGGCCGGCTCGCCATCAGCACCAGCACAATCCAGGGGGCGGCGACGGCGAGCCTGGCAGCATTGACAGTCCAGGATTGCCTGGCCTCGAGTTCGCTGCGGGTGCGGGCGTTTTCGCGCAGGAAGTCCGCGAGTGTGCCCAGCAACCGGCCGAGGTCCGAGCCGCCCACCTCCCGGGTCAGGCGGAGGGCCTCAACGATCCTGTCGGCAACCGGATCGGCGAGCCGTTCCTTCAGCCTGCTCAGGGCGGGATCGAACTGGCCGCCGGAGCGGTAGTCCGCGCCGAAGTCGCGGAAGAGGGGACGCAGCTCTGCCGGGCCCTTGTCTCCGAGCTGGATCAGCGCCTCAGGCAGCGAAAGCCCGGCCCGGATCGCCGAACGCAGGTGATCGACGACGTCGGGCCACAGCTCACGGAGCACGGCCGCGCGCTTGCGGGCTCGCCATTTCACAAAACCAAACGGCAACCAGCCGCCGAAGAGGCCAAAGCAGCCGGAGATGGCCCATGACCGGGTGGCGGCGAAAAACACCAGCGTCACGAAGCAGCCGACGCCCAGGCAGGTCGCCAGCAGGCCGAACCGGCTGACCTTTTCAATGCCGGCGGAACGGAGCAGGTCCTCCAGCCGGCTGACCCGCGTCCGGGGCTTCCGGGGGCGCGGCTGCTCCCAGGCGGACCACCAGACCAGCAGCAGGCCTGCACCCCCAAGGACCCCGAGCAGCGGCGCCATCAGCGGGGCTCCAGCAGGGCGGCGACGTCGAACCCGGACCGGGCGAACTTCTCCGCCGCGGGCATCGAGTTCGCTTGTGCCTCGAGCGTCCCGCCGCGCATGTCGAAGACCATGGACGACTCGATAATGCCGTTCTCCACCCTGCGCCCCAACGAAAGGATCTCCGTCACCTGCCGCCTGCCGCCCGGGTGGCGGCTGCAGTGCACCACGAGGTCGATGCAGGACGCCACGGTCGGGACAACAAATGCGCTGGAAATGTTGTCCCCGGCCAGCAGCGGCAGGGTGCAGATCTTGGTTACGGCGTCGTGGGAGGAGTTTGCGTGGATGGTGCACATCCCTGGCATTCCGGAATTTAGTGCGATCAGCATGTCCAGGCTCTCGGCTTCGCGGACTTCACCGACCACCAGCCGGTCCGGCCTCATCCGCAGGGCCTCTTTGACGAGCCGGCGCATCGGGATCTCGCCCTCGCCCTCGAGGTTCGGCTGCCGGCATTGGAGCCCGACAACGTCACGCAGCGGGAACTGCAGTTCGAAGATCTCCTCCACGGTGACCACGCGCTCGCGGGTGCCGATGCTGGCTGCCAGGCAGTTCAGCATGGTGGTCTTGCCGGCCTGGGTGGCTCCGGAGACCAGGATGTTGAGCCCGCTTGCCACGGCCGCCCCGAGGAATCGGGCCGACTGCGGCGTCAGCGTGCCCAGTTCCACGAGGTGTTCAAGCCGGGTTGCCTTGACGACGAACTTGCGGATGTTGATGGCCCAGTGCTGTCGGGTCACATCCGGGATAACCACGTGCAGCCGTGAACCGTCGGGAAGAGCAGCGTCGACAAAAGGCGAGGAAATGTCCAGCCGCCGGCCGGAGCTCTTCAACATTCGTTCCACGAGGTTGCGGACCTGCTGGTCCGTGAGGGCAATGGAGGTCAGTTCGGATTCACCATTGCGCGCGACGAAGATCTCGTCCGGGGCGTTGAGCCAGATCTCTTCGATCGCCGGGTCATCCAGTAAAGGCTGCAGCGCCCCGAAGCCGGCCACGGCGTCGAAGACAAACCGCCGGGCCTGGTCCAGGGGCCCGATGGGCGGGAGCGGCGCCAGGAGGGCCCGTTCGTCGTAGTCGCTGATCGCCTCTTCCACGAGGCGGCGGACTTCACCGCTTTGCCGCAACGGATCCAGGCCGCGGCGACGGATCAACTCACGGACTTCGTCCTCGACGATGCGCACAGCTTCCACGGTGCCCCCAACATGACCGCTGCCCCTCTGCCGGAGGCAGTGCAACTGGGTTAAAGCTAGGGCGGCCCGCGCCGGCGAACAAGGGTGCGGCCGCTCCTATGTGGAAAACCTCGGCCCAGGTTCATAACAATTGCCCCACTAGTAACACCAGACACTCTGGATCGCCCTTTGCGTCGGTGTTAGGGTGGGCGCGACAAGTCAGACATTCTCACATCCCGGACAGCAGCCTCCTCCACGGCAACTGGGCGTGGGATCACTATGACACTGCCACGAGCGTGTTGTTCCGGAGCGGCAAATGAAACGGACCCAACTTCCACCCCTGAGTCTTCTCTGCAGCCGGGTCGGAGGCGCATTGTTGGCCGTCTCCCTGATGGCGGGACCCGGCCTGGTAGCCCCCGCTGTTGCGGACCCTGCGGCAGCGCCCGCGGCGACGCCAGCTCCGGCGCCGACGGGAGCGGCCGCCGCAACGGCCTCGAGCCCGGCACCTGCGCCCTCCCCGGCTGCCGCCACCGCGCCGCCGTCGTCGCCGGCACCCGCGCCGTCGTCGCCGGCACCCGCGCCGTCGTCGCCGTCGCCTGCTGCGTCGGCGACCGCCGCCCCGGCGACCGTCGACCGCTCCACGGAGGCCTACCGCGCCGCCATGACCGCGGCCACCCGCTCGGGCGGAGCGGAAATGGGCGAGGCTGGCCGCGCCGGGACCACAGCCGGCGGCGGGAAAGCCTCCGCCCAGGCGCTGGCCACCGAAGGCACCTGGACGCCGTCGTTCGGCATCAAGGGCATGGATGTCAGCCCCCACCAGCCCTCGGTCAACTGGCAGCAGCAGTGGAACCTGGGCGCACGCTTCACCTACATCAAGGCAACCGAGGGCAACTACTACACGAGCCCCATCTTCGGCACCCAGTACAGCGGGTCCCGGGCCGTCGGCATGATCCGGGGGGCGTACCACTTCGCGAACCCGGCAGCCTCCTCCGGGGCGGACCAGGCCCGGTTCTTCGTGCGCAACGGTGGCGGCTGGTCCAACGACGGCTACACCATGCCGCCGGTCCTAGACTTCGAGGGCAACCCCTACGCGGGCCAGACCATCAACGGCTACTACCAGGGCAACGCCTGCTATGACATGTCCAAAGCGGCGTTGACGGCCTGGGCCAAGGACTTCAGCAACACCATGAAGGCCCTGACCGGCCGGGTGCCCGTGATCTACACCGGCAACTACTGGTGGAAGGACTGCGTCGGGAACCCGTTGGGCTTCAGCGACAACCCGCTGTGGCTGGCCTCCTACCCGATCTCCGCGTCGAACGACGCCGGTCCCATCCCTGCCAGCTGGAGCACCTACAGCATCTGGCAGTTCAGCAGCACCGGACCCTTCGCCGGCGACTCCAACGTCTGGAACGGCTCCATGGCCCAGCTCCAGGCCTTTGCCCGGGGCACGGTGGGCTCCAACGGCGCCATCGACGCCAAGTGGCAGGCCACCGGCGGCGCCTCGGGGCCGCTGGGCGCTCCCACCACCAGCGCCGAGATCTGCGGGCTGTACGGCAACGGCTGCTACCGGTCCTACGCCAAGGGCAACATCTACTGGAGCTCGGCCACGGGCGCGTATCCGGTCACCGGGGCGTACTGGACCGCCTGGGGCCAGGCCGGGTGGCAGCCGGGAATCGGCTACGCCACCAGCGACGCGACGTGCCCCACAACCACCACCACCTGCCACCAGACCTTCCAGAGCGCAAACGCGTACAACACCCCCGGCGTGGGCACGTTTGTGGTCAAGAACTCCTACATGGCCGCATGGAAGGCCGCCGGGTGGCAGGACGGCATCGGATACCCCAAGTCGATGGAAACCTGCGGGCTCGCCGGCGGCGGCTGCTACCAGGAGTTCACGCGCGGCAACATCTACTGGTCCGCGGCCACCGGCGCCCACGCGGTGACCGGCGACTTCTGGGCCGCGTGGGGACGGGCCGGCTGGCAGACGACAATCGGCTACCCCACCAACGACGTCACCTGCGGGCTCTACGGCGGCGGCTGCTACCAGGCCTTCAGCAACGGCAACATCTACCAGTCCTCGGCCACCGGGGCGCATGCCGTCACCGGAGCCTACTGGAACGGCTGGAAGGAAGTCGGCTTCCAGCCGGCCATCGGCTACCCCACGAATGAGACCACGTGCGGGCTCTACGGCGGCGGCTGCTACCAGTCGTTCTCCGGCGGCACCATCTACTGGAGTTCCGCCACCGGAGCGCACGCCGTGATCGGTGACTACTGGAAGGCCTGGCAGCGCGCCGGATTCCAGCCGGCAATCGGCTACCCCACCGGAACCGTGACCTGCGGCCTCTACGGCGGAGGCTGCTACCAGCCGTTCGCCAAAGGCAACATCTACTGGAGTGCCGCTACCGGCGCCAACGCCGTGACGGGCGCCTACTGGACCGGCTGGGGCGAAGCGGGCTGGCAGCGCGGGATCGGCTACCCCACCGGCTCGGTCAGCTGCGGCCTGTACGGCGGCGGCTGCTACCAGCCCTTCAGCGGCGGCAACCTCTACTGGACCGCGGCCACCGGCGCCCACGCCGTCAACGACCCGTACATGAACGCGTGGCGCCTGGCCGGCTGGCAGATGGGCAAACTCGGCTATCCCCAGCAGGCGGCGATTTCGTACGGCGGATACAAGACCGTCCGGTTCCAGGGCGGGACCATGACGTGGACCGCCGCCGGCGTCAAGGTGGCCTACTCCTAGGACCACCGTCCGCAGCAACAGCAATGGCCGGCCGGGAGTCAACAGACTCCCGCCGGCCATTGCCGTCCAGGGCCCGACGGCGGCTAGCCGGCGGTTTTGCGTAGGGCCCGACGGCGGCTAGCCGGCGGTTTCGCTGCTGGCGAGGTCCTGCCGGGCGCGCTTCCGGAGCCTGAGACGGACCACCACGGACCGGGCGGCGAGTCCCACGCCAAGGGCAACGCCCACCCACAGGCTGGAGCCAAGGCGCTCCGCTTGGGTGTAGACCGGGTGTCCGACGACGCTCAGGACCCCGTACAGGGACAGCGCCACTGCCGCCCACCCGGCCGGAGGCAGGATCTTCTCCCGCATGGCGCGCACGTACCCCCACACGCCGGCGGCGAAGACCAGCAGGTAGGCGGCGTTGGCCGGCAATGCCGCCAGGAACCGCCACAGGAAGTCCAGTTCCAGGACCATCAGCTGGTTGAAAGGATCATCGACGGGCGGCTTGCGGAAGTGGTCCGTAAAGGTGTCCTGCAGGCTCTCGTTGAGACCCGGGAAGCCAAAGGCCGCGTTGACGCCCAGGGAGGCCACCAGAAGCACCGTGGCAAGGACAATCCCCAACCGGATCTGGCTGTAGCGGCGGTAGGTGCGGAAGACCAGCAGCCCCACACAGAGGAGCAGGAAGCTCACGCAGAGCAGCACGGCAGAAGAATATTTGAAGAAGAACACCAGGCCCAGTCCGAGGACCAGCAGTATGGTGCCGCGGGCGCGTGACCCGCGCAGGACATGGGCCAGGCCGATGGCCATCACCAGCGCGGACGCCAAGGTGGGTCCTTCCGCGAGCATGGCAACTCCATGCGGGATGCTGGCGGGCAGGGCGTAGAAGGCCGCCTGGACCAGCAGCGCGGGCCGCAGGTTCAGCCCGGCCAGGCGCGCCAGCCGGGCCATGAGCAGTCCGGCGATGGCGGTCCCCGCGATCGCAACAATCCACATACCCTGAGGGTCCCCGAAGAGCCGCATCAACGGGATCGACAGGAGCGGGAAGCCCACCCGCGGGGAGAAAATCGCCTGATATTCGGGGTTCCGGTCAACCCAGCCGATGACCGGGCCGCGGCCGGCCACCGTCTTGGTGATGCAGTTCTCCAGCGTGCCCTTGTACTGCACCGACGGGTTCTTGCAGTATTCGGAGAAGGCATGCAGCCACGCCTGGTCCGTGGGAATGCCCTGTAACTGGTCGGCGATCCGGATGTACTGCACCGTGTCGCCCCACACCACCCCGGGGCCCATCAGGGTGGCAACGACGATGAACAGCACAGCGAGCCCGGCGTGCGCCGAGACTCTTTGCAGCCGGAATTTCCACACGCTGGCGCGGTCGGTAACGATGATGATCCCCAAACAACTAGCAGCCCCATTAAGATCCGGGCGATGGCAAATCACCCAGGTGAATAATACCTAGGTTGAAGACGCCTCGATGCTGATTGCCGTCTTGTTACCGCCGGCCGAGGGCTAGCGCAGGATGCGGGCTTTGAGGAACTTGCCTACCTTGTGGAAATGCCGCTCGACGAGCAGGAAGTAGCCGTACGCCAGGACGTTGCTGACCACCAGCGCCAGCGGAATCAGCTGCCAGGCACTGAGGTGGGTGTGCAGGACGCTCCACAGGTACGTGATGACCGAGAAGTGGATCAGGTACAGCGAGTAGCTGAAGCTGGACAGGAACACACTGAGCCGGTTGAACCACTGGCTGCCGGCCCACCGCCAGCCGGGCTGCGCTGCCGCTGACGCCTCTGCCGGCACCACTGCGTCCGCGGCCTGGGCCGTGACGGGTTTCTTACGTCCGGACTGCCAGAAATACAGGTGGCAGAAGGCAACTGATGCGGTGCCGATGCAGCTGGCCGCATGCAGGTTCTGGTCGCCGTAGTAGAGGGCGGCCAGGAACCCCGCCGTCGCCGTCAGCGCGATCAGTGCATGGAACACACCAGGCAGCTTCCGGAGATGCGTGGCGGCCAGGGCATAGAGCATTCCGATGATCCAGGCGAGGGACTCGTACCCGCCCTTCGCCATGTAGCCGAGGGGCACGGCGATGGCGAACACCAGCAACGCGATGCTGCCAACGCCCGGCTTCAACCGGCGGATGGCGATAAAGGCGAGCAGCCCGAACGCGACGTAGATCCACCACTCGGCCACCACTGACCACAGCGGCGCAGCCGACCCGACCGGGTCCACGCTGAGCCACGGCATGTGCAGCCGGGGCGCCAGTTCCGCCAGGATCGGGTGGTTGAAGAGGAGCAGGAAGTTTCCGGCGATCGTCTGCGGGTTGAGGATGACCCGGATGAACGGCAGCTTGGTGGAGCCGTGGAAGAAGAGGAAGTCGAAGACGGTGATCAGCAGGACGGCCGGGAGCAGCGGGTAGACAACCCGGGCGATCCGGTCGATGAGGTATGACCCGAAAGTGAACGACGGCTGGGATTTTTTCTTCAACAGTGCGCTGGTGATGAGGAAGCCGGACAGCACGAAGAAGATGATGACGGCGAAGGACTGCATGTAGAAGACCCTCTGCCCGGGCACCATAAAGATGCCCGGCACGAAGATGTTCAGGGCATGGCCCAGCACAACGGCCTGCGCCGAAATACCGCGGGCGAAGTCGAAGAAGATAATGGGACCGGCGGGCTTGGCCGACGGCGCTCCGGTACGGTCGATGACCGGCGTTGCATCAGTCAAGTACTTGTCCCCTTCCGCTCTGGGGTGCTGTGGCGGCGCGGCGGGCACGGAGGCGCCAGATGATGGCGGCTGCGGCGAGGGCCACACCGACGACGGCGACAGTGAGCACGCCTGTCAGGATATCGCGGGGCAGGGCCAGGAGGACAGCCACGTAGGCCAGGGCGGCCACACAGGCGGCTGCGTATACCTTCGGCGCCCATCCCCCGGCGGCCCGCCGTCGTGCGACCACAAAGTAGGCACAGCCCAGCAGGAAGAAGGTCAGGACCGATGCCGCGGCCATCCCGACGAGGTCCCCGTGCATGGCCGGCCACAGCGCCAGCAGGACGCCGATGCCGAGCACGGACGGGGTGACCACCGACAGCCACCAGGTGGCGTTGTCGGCGAAGAGAAGGGTTGAGGCGTTGAGGTAGAGGACGTAGCCCAGCCCGATCAGGGGCATGATCTGGGCCACGGGGATCAGGCTTTCCTTGCCGCCGGCCATCACGTGCGTGACGAGGTTGGCTCCGGCGGCGGCGACGACGATGATCGCCAGCACGGCCAGGCTCGCCGTCGTCATGGTCGACCGCATTTTGGCGACGCGGGCATCCCCGCGGACGGACATCAGCGCGGGAACCCAGGCGTTGTTCAGGGCGCCGAGGAGGGTCACCGTTCCGAGGATGAAGATCTGGACTTTGCCGTAGTCACCGGAGACGCCGTTGGCGGCGGTGGCGGCCAGCAGGAACGCCGCGCCCTGGGTCAGCAGCATCAGTGCACCGGTGTGGGGAAGAACGGGCAGCCCGATCGCCAGCGCTTCCTTGACCGCGCCCCGGTGCGCGAACGGCGACGCCGGCCTGGCGACACCGACGGAGAGCACGGCGCTGAGGAGCACCAGCAGGCCGTAGCCCGCCATGAAGATTTCCGGTTCCGCGCCAAACACCAGCATGGCCACCAGGCCGCCGATGTACGCGGCCATCGATGAGCACAGGCTCAGGACGACGAACATAATGGCCCGGCCCTGCGCTCGCAGGATGGCCTGCGCGGCCAGCACCGCCGACTGCAGTCCCATCGCCACCAGCGCCAGCACGAAGCTCACGGAGTGGCCTGGCCCGGCCGCGACCCAGTAGATGGCCGCGGCCACGGAGCCAAGGAGTATTCCCCCGAGGGTCAGCAGCCCGCTGATGGAGCGGGCCTTCACCGGCCCGTCGGGATCGAACCAGGCCTTGGTGATGGCCAGCGGCAGACCGGCCGCGGCCAAGACCACACCAACCTGGATCACCGAGACGGAGAGGAACAGTTCCTGCCACTTGGTGTCGCTGTTCAGGACGTGGAGCGCGAAAGGCTGGACGAGGAAAACGCCTAGGCCCTGCATCAGGGCCCCGGCCAGGTAGAGAACCGAGTTGCGTCCCGTCCGGGAAGCCGGCTCGGCTGCCCCGGTGCGGTCGGCGCCGCCGGTTACGTTATCCACCGTTGAGCTGAAGCCATTCGTGGACCCGGTCAATCACGCGCTTCTGGTCAGCTTCCGTGAGGTCGGTCGAGCACGGCAGGGACAGTCCCCGCGCGAAGAGATCCTCGCCGACGGTCCCGCCGACCAGCGGTTCGTTCTTCAGCGGCGGCTGCATGTGCAGGGGCCGCCACAGGGACCGGGATTCGATCCCGGCCTCTGCCAGGAAGTCCTGGAGCTCGTCCCGGGCACCCGGGCCGCGTTCGGCGGGCACCTGGATGGAGTAGAGCCAGTAGGTGGACTCCTGCCCGGGCAGGGTGGGAGGCGTCTGGATGGCGGTGCCGGCGAAGGCGTCGTTGTAACGCTTCGCGACGGCGCGCTTGGCGGCCACGAAGTCGTCGAGGCGTTCGAGCTGGGCGACGCCGAGGGCGGCAGCGATGTTGGTCAGCCGATAGTTGAAGCCGATCTCATCGTGCAGGTACCCGCGGTCCGGCATACGCGCCTGGGTGGAGAGGTGCTTGGCGCGGCGGGCCAATTCCTCGTCGTCGGTGGTGAACATTCCGCCGCCGCCGGTGGTCATGATCTTGTTCCCGTTGAAGGAGAACGCGCCCATGTCGCCGACGGTTCCGACGTGACGGCCTGCCAGCGGCCCGGACGTCCAGGTCGCCCCGAGCGCCTCGGCCGCATCCTCGATCACGATGATGCCGTACTCGCGGGCGAGCTCCACGACGGCGGCGACGTCGGCCGGCTGGCCGAGGATGTGGACGATCTCGATGGCCTTGGGCAGCTTCTCCCCCGCGGCCTTCCGGCGTTCCATTTCCTTGCGCAGCAGGTCGACGTCCATGCACCATGATTCGGCGTCGGAGTCGACTAGGAGCAGTTCAGCGAACTGGTAGGACGCGGCGTTGGAGCTGGCCATAAAGGTGAAGTCCGAGACCGCCACCATGTCCCCCGGCTGGATGTCGGCCAGCCGCATGGCGATGTGCAGCGCGGCCGTGCCCGAGGCGCAGGCGACGGCGTACTTGGCGCCGACGTATTCGGCGAAGCGGGTTTCGAACTCGCTCACGAACCGCCCCACGGAGGAGACGAAACCTGAGCTGATGGCCTCGTTCATCAGCTCGGCCTCGCGGGCGCCGATGTTCGGGATGGCTAGGGGGACTCGCGTCACGGTGTGCCTTTCTGGCGGATGTTTAGCGGGCGTACTTCGCGGCTGCGGACGCGTCAACGCCGCGGGCCTGGATCCACTCGGCGGTCTGGCGGAGGCCTTCCTCGAGGCTGACCTGGGGAGCCCAGCCGAGTTCGGCGAGAGCCTGCGACGGGTCCGAGAGCAGGCGCATGACTTCGCTGGCCTCGGGACGGACGCGCTCGTCCTGGGTGATGATTTCCGCCGTCGAGCCGGTGACCTTGGCGGACATTTCCACGAGTTCACCGATGGTGACGTCGTGGCCGGTGCCGAGCTGGATGACCTGGCCCTGCAGCGGGATGTCCGCCGTCGCGGCCTTGAAGAAGCCGTCCGCGGTGTCGGTAACGAACGTGAAGTCGCGGCGCGGGGTCAGCGAGCCGAGGTGAATCTTTTCGGCGCCGCCGACCATCTGCTGGAGCACGGTGGGGATGACGGCGCGGGCCGACTGGCGGGGTCCGTAGGTGTTGAACGGGCGCAGGACCATCACCGGCGTCTCGAAGGAGCTGGCCCAGGCCTCGCACAGCTTGTCGGCGGCGATCTTCGTGGCGCTGTACGGCGACTGGCCGCGGAGTTCGTTCTCGATGGTGATCGGCACGGTCTTGGGGGTGCCGTAGACCTCGGACGTGGAGGTGTTGACCAGGCGGCCGACGCCGTGCCGGCGGACGCCCTCGAGGACGTTCAGGGTTCCGACGACGTTCGTCTCCACGTAGGAGCGGGGCGCCTGGTAGGAGTACGGGATGGCGATCAGGGCGGCGAGGTGGAGGACGACGTCGGAGCCCTTGACCAGGTCGGAGACGAACTCGGCGTCACGGATGTCGCCGAGCTGGAGGTCGACGGCGTCGCGCTCGGCCGGGCTCAGGTCATCCAGCCAGCCGTAGGAGCCGTTGGAGTTGTAGACGCAGAGGGCGCGGACGTTMGCTCCCTCGGCGATGAGGCGCTGGGTGACGTGGCTGCCGATGAAGCCATCGGCGCCGGTAACGACCACTGTCTTGCCTTTAATGTCCTGGTAGTTCACGGCTATCACTGGCCTTTCGCTGTTGCTAGGTCTTTGGGGGTTCCGACATCAATCCAGTCGGACTCAATGGGCCATGCGGCCACGTTTTTGGTGTCGTCGATGCATGCCTTGACGAGGTCGGGCATGGAGAACGGTTTCATGTAGGGCACCATCGCCAGGGCCTCCGGGGAGACGGCGTAAATGCCGGTGCTGATTTCGAATTCGATGGTCGGCTTTTCCACCACGGCACTGATAGACCGTCCCTCGCCGATTTCCAGCACCCCGAAGGGAACCTGGTGGGTGTAGGGGCGGGCCGCGACGGTGACAGCCGCGTCCTTGGAGGAGTGGAAGGCCAGCAGGTCCGCCGCGGAGTACCGGACCATCAGGTCGGCGTTGGTCACGATGACCGGCTCGGAGATATCCGGGACCTCGTGGTGGAGCAGTCCGAGGGCGCCTGCGGTGTTCAATGGAGTCGCCGGGTCCTCGTAGAGGTAGCTGATTTTGCAGCCAAGCTGGGAGCCGTCGCCGAGGTGGTCTTTGATCTTCTCCGCCAAGTACGCGACGGACACGTAGATGTTGGTGATGCCGGACTCGACCAGGCCGAGGATGATCCACTCGATGATGGTGCGGTCCGCGACGGTCATCAGCGGCTTCGGGGTGTCCTTGGTCAGGGCACCGAGCCGGGTGCCCTTGCCGCCGGCCATGATCACGGCGATGTTGCTGAGCGGCTTGCGCCCAACGATGTCGTTCAGGGTGTGCAGCCCGACGAGCGTTCCCGCTGCGTCCACGACCGGCACCTCGCTGATCCGCAGGCTGCGCATCAGGTCCAGCACCGAGGCGCGGGTGGCTTCGGGCCGGACCACGTGCGGTTCCACGTTGGCGAAGGTCAGTGCCGGGGAATCGAGCTGGGCGCCGCTGAGCAGGCCGCGGCGGATGTCCCCGTCCGTGATAACACCGCGAAGGAGGCCGTCGTCGGTGACCAGCGCGATGGCAGAAGCGCCGCGGTCGATTGCTTCCAGCGCCTGGCGCACGGTGGCGCCCGGGCCGACGCAGACGTTACTCAACGGTCCCTCAATGGTCATAGATTCAACTCTCCAGCGGTAAGTCAACAAAAGCCTTGGTCAGGCCCGTGGCAGGGCTCCCCACAATCACGCGTTCGATTGGCTCGGCGGAGTGGGAATCCCCGTACGGGTTGACCACGCTACGGCACATCAGGTGGAACTGCGCGCTCAAAGCCTTCTCAATACTAGCGTGGATCTCGTTTCGATCATCCCGGCACTGCAGTACGTTGGCCCCGTACTCGCGCCCGCGCTGCCGGTCGCCGACGTTCACCACGGGCACGTGGAAGGACGCCGCTTCGAGGATTCCCGAGGAGGAATTCCCCACCAGCGCCCGCACCGTGGCCATGACGCGGGGGTAGAGCGGGCCAAGGCTTTCGCGGATGATCACACCCGGAAGGTTGCGGTCCCGGATCTCCCCGAGGACGGCAATGATGTCTTCCCGGCCGGCGTCGAACCCGGGGTAGGTCAGGATCGCAGTGCCCGCCTGGCTGAGCGTTTCGTCGAAGACGGTGCGGGCCAGCTCGCCGGCGTTGGTGGCCATCTCCGCGGTGGGGGGATGGTAGGTGGCCATCACCAGCGGCTGAACGAGCGGGACCCCGAACTCGGCCTCGAATTCTTCCTCGCTCAGTGGAACGGGGTGGGCGAAGCGGTCCAGCCCGGGCGCCCCGGTCTGGTGGATCCGCTCGGCGGACTCACCCAGTTGGGCGACCCGCCGGGCCGCCTGGGCGGTACTGACGCAATGCTGGTCAGCCAGTTTGGTCACCGCGTGCCGGACCCGCTCGTCGAGGGCCCCTTCGGTGACCTCGCCGCCGTGCAGGTGGATGAGCCGGATGCCGTTGATCACCACGGGCGGCAGGACGTAGAGCAGTTCCCACCGGTCCCCCAGGACCACAAACGCGTCCGGACGCACCGCGGCGAGCAGCTCCGCCATGCCCGCGGACAGCGCGGCACCGGTCAGCGCCTGGCGTTCGGCGGACGGGTCCGCCAGGTACAGCCCCAGTTCGTGGTGCTCGAACGACTCCGGCGCCAGCCCCGCTTCGGTGAGCCGGTCCAGCGCCGTGCCGTCGGGGAACCCGATGGCAGTTGCCACGTGCAGGCCTACAGCGCTATCGGCAGCCAGGGCTACCAGCACCGGGCCCAGCGGAAAAAGATCCGCCCGGGTTCCGGCGAAAGCAAGAACCTTCATCTCAGGAGAGGTCCGCAGCCGTCACGGCGGAGCCTGCAGCCACGGCGCGCGCCGCCTGCTGGCCGACCACCAGGGCAGCCGGAGACAGGCCGCCTTCGGGGCGCAGGATCGCGACGTCGTCGGCCGTGATGACAGCCCCCGCGGGGATATCGCGGACAGCGTGGAAGGAACGGCGCACCAGGGCGGCGTTGGCTTCCTCGCTGGGCATCCGGCGCTTGTTGCCGTCGCCCAGGGCCAGGTGCGCCTCGCGGACGAAGCGCACGTAGTCGGCGAACTCAGCCCGCTCGAGGGACGCGGCGTGATCCGGGCCGTTCCGGGTCTTGTCGGTGGTGATGTGCTTTTCCAGCAAGGTGGAGCCGAGCGCCGTGGCGGCAATAGCCGTCACCGACCCCGGGGTGTGGTCCGACCAGCCGACCTCGACGCCGAATTCCTGGCGCAGCGCCGGGATAGCCCGAAGGTTGGCTTCTTCCAGCGGGGCCGGGTAGGCGGAGACGCAGTGCAGCAGCACCGTGGCCGGGGCCTTGGCCGTCGCTTCGAGGGCGGCGGCGATTTCCTCGCGGGTGCCCATGCCGGTGGAGACAATCATCGGGATGCCGAACTCGGCGATCGCGGCGAGGTACGGGGTATTGGTGAGCTCTCCGGAGCCGATCTTTAGCCCGGGGACGCCCAGTTCGGCGAGCATCAGGGCGCTGTCGTAGTCGAAGGGCGTCGAGAGGAACGTGATGCCGCGCTCGCTGCTGTGGTCCCGCAGTTCCGCCCACGCGGACTCCGGCAGGGTGAGTCGGTTCAGCATTTCGGACTGTGATTCCGAGAAACCTGCAGCCTTCTGGTACGGGGTGGTGTCCGCCGACCCGGTGACCAGGGCCTCGGGCTTGAAGGTCTGGAACTTGACCGCGTTCGCACCCGTGTCGGCAGCCAGGTCGATGAGTTCGTGGGCCACGGCCACGTCGCCGTCGTGGTTTACGCCGGCCTCGGCGATGATGAAGATTTCTTCGGAAGGGCCGATGCGGTGGCTGCCAAAAGTTACGGAAGTGGAAATCGGGTCATGAGTCAATTGGCTGGACCTTTCGTAGATACAAGTGGCTGTGCGGGCACTCCCACATATGTTGTCATACCGGCCAGCGGCCGGGTCGCCACGGCCCCGGCCCCCAGGACCGCGAAATCACCGACGGCGATGCCCGGCAGGATGCGGCCTCCCGAGCCCACGAACACCTGGGTTCCGGTGACGGCAGCCCCCAGGAGGACCGCTCCCGGGGCGATGTGCGAACCGGCCCCGACGACGGCCTCGTGCTCGACGACGGCACTCGTGTTGATCACGGCGGCGTCGCCGACGCGGGCCAGCGGGCCAACGTGGGCGTGCTCGCAGACCTGGCTGAGGGCGCCCAGGACGGCGGTTCTGTCCACGGTGGCGCTGCCGGCGACCAGCGGTACGGCCAGCGCCGCAAACCGCGGCTCGGCAAGGATGGCGTCGGCGATTTTGGACCGGATTGCGTTCTCGCCTATCCCGATCGCGATCGCCAAGGACTCCCGCGCCGCGTACTCGAGCGCTTCACCGTCGTCCGCGAAACAGGCAGGCGCTGCGCCGTCGCGGCCGGTGAAGGCGGCGAGGCCCGGCCCTGGCGCGGCGCCGGCGGCGTCCGGGGCCCCGAAGGCGCGGTCACTGAGGGCGGCTACCCGCTCGCCGCGTCCCCGGATGATGGAGGCCAGGCTCCGTCCATGGCCTGAGGCGCCGATGATGAGCCATGCCGTTTCCTTCGGGAATTGCCCATCCATTTATAGTCGCAGCGCCTTTGAGAATAGAGTTGCCAGATGACCTTTTCATCATACTTGGACGATTCTAAGGTGATGGCGAGCGTCCCGACGCCTGCCGCACTGACCGCGGCGGACCGTCCCCTGCGCGCCCTGGTCCGCGGAACCGGTTCCATCGGGGCCAGGCACCTGCGGGTGCTGCACCGTCTGGGGGTCCAGGAACTTTTTGCGTGGCCCGTACGGCCGGCAACGCCCGGGGCGGCCCGCAACGCGGATTACCCGGACTCCGTGCAGCTGGTGCGGGGCTACCCGGAGGAACCCCTGGACCTGGTCATCATCGCCACCGACACCAACCGGCACGTCGCCGACACCATTGAGGCGCTGGAGCGCTCCCCCGCCTCCATCCTGCTGGAAAAGCCCGTGGCCCCGTCCGCCGAGGAGGCCCGCGTCCTGCGGGACCATCCCCGGGCCAACACCATCACAGTCAGCGCACCCCTGCGTTTCCACCAGGGCCTGGCGCTGGCGGCGGAGGTCCTGCCGCGCCTTGGCCGTGTGACCAGCGCCCAGGTGCTCTCCCAGTCGTGGCTGCCGGACTGGCGGCCCGGCCGGGACTTCCGGAGCAGCTATTCGGCCCGGAAGGACGACGGCGGCGTCCTGCGCGACCTGGTCCACGACATCGACTACCCCGCCCTGCTCCTCGGCGCCCCGGCCTCGGTCAAGGCCACCCTCGGTGAGGGAATTCTCGGCATCGAAGCCGAGGAGTCGGCCGACATGCTGTGGGGCGACGGACCCTGCGTGCACCTGCGGCTCGACTATGTGACGCCGGTCAAGACACGCAGCATCCGGATCACCACCGACCAGGGTGCCCTCGTGTGGGACGTCGTCCGGAACGAGGTGACCCTGGACTGGGCCGCCTCCGCAGACCAGGGTCCCGCCGGGCCGGTCAGCGCCGTCTTCCCGGAGGATGCCGACGTCGACGTCGTGCTGGCCCGCCAGTCACTGGCCGTGCTGGAACGGGCCGGCACCGTGCAGGGACGCTCCATGGAACTGTTCTCGCCCGCCGGGCTGGGCGAAGGCCTGCTGGCAGTGGCGATCTGCGACGCGGCCAGGCTGGCCTCGGCGGCCGGCGGAACTGAAAAGGTACTGTGGTGATACCGCAATCCGGCCCAGAACCATTGCGATCACACGACGAGGTTGAGAAATAACAATGAACGAAATAGCGTCAGCGCCCCGGGTCCTTGCAGTCATTCCCGCCCGGGGAGGCTCCAAGGGACTGCCCGGCAAGAACATCCGGCCGCTGATGGGCAAACCCCTGCTGGCCCACAGTGTGGCGCTCGCGGCGCTGCTGGGTGAGAATGTCCGGTGCATCGTGTCCACGGATGACCAGGAAATTGCCGACGCCGCCCGCGTCGCCGGCGCCGAGGTCCCCTTCCTCCGCCCTGCCGACCTCGCCAGCGACACCGCGCCGATGAGCGTGGTCCTCCGGCACGCCCTCGAGACCATGGAGGCCCTCGACGGCACCACGTATGACATGGTCCTGTTGCTGGACCCCACCAGCCCCACCCGTACGCCCGAGAGCGTCAACGAGGCCATCGGGACCCTGAGCAGCAGCAGCGAGCTGGACGGCGTCGTGGCCGTGTCCGAACCCTTCTTCAACCCCACCTGGGTGGGCGTCAAACCGCAGCACGACGGCGGTATCGAACTGCAGCGCTACTTCGCCGAAGGCACCGGCGTGGTGCGGCGCCAGGATGTGTCCCGGTTCCTGCGTATCAACGGCAGCTTCTACGTGTGGCGGGCCGAATTCATCCGCCGGCTCGAGAAGAGCTGGTTCGACGAGGGCCGCCACGGTTACGCCGAGATTCCGGAGACGCACGCGTTCAGCATCGACGACGAGAACGAGTTCCTGCTGGTCGAAGCCGTGGTCTCGGCCGGACTGGCCCCGCTCCCCGGCTACAACGGGGCCGACACTTCCTCCCGTGCATCCCTGGAACAGGACCCCACCGTATGAGCAGCCCGCAGAACCTCTTTTCCCTGGCCGGCCGGACCGCCCTGGTAACCGGCGGCGCCGGGCCGCTGGGAAGTGTCCTGGCTGATGCCCTGGCCGCACAGGGCGCAGACATCATCATCTCCGACATCAAAGAACAGGCCTGCAAGGACGTTGCCGCCGGCCTGCAGGACCGCCACGGGGTGGCAGCCCGCGGGATCGCCTCGAACCTGCTGGAAACCGACGGCACCCGCAAACTGGTCGAGGCCATCGAGGGTCCGCTGGACATCCTGGTGAACAATGCCGCGTTCACCGGAACCTCCGGCGTCCCGGGCTACGCGGTGCCGTTCGACGAGCAAACCGATGAGGCGTTCGAGCTCGCGTCCTCCCTGAACCTGCGGGCGCCGTTTTCCCTCGCGCGGAGGCTGGCGCCGAAGCTGGCCGAGAGCGAGGGGGCCTCGATCGTCAATGTGTCCTCGATCTACGGCATTGTCGCCCCGAACATGGGCCTCTACGAGGGAACCCGGATGGGCAACCCGGCCGCCTATGGTGCGACCAAGGGTGGCATCGTCCAGTTGACGCGTTACCTCTCCACCGTGCTGGCGCCCCGCATCAGGGTCAACGCGTTCGCCCCCGGGGGCATCGCCCGCGGACAGGACAGCGCCTTCACGGAGCGCTACGAGAAGCTCACGCCGCTGGGCCGGATGGCTACCGAGGACGATTTCCGCGGCGTCGTAGCGTGGCTGGCGTCGGACGCTTCACGCTATGTCACGGGCCAGACCATCGCCGTCGACGGCGGCTGGAGCGCCTGGTAACCAGGCCGTCCAGCCGCCGCGCGGCGTCGGTGTCTCCCGGGCTCTAGGGCCGCAGGGGCTCCACAGCCGCCATCGCCGGCAGCTTCGGCAGCGGCGAGGGCAGGTGCTGCAGCGGATGCTTGATCCAGTGCCACGGTGAGAGGCCCTTTTCGGTGGCGTGCGCGCCCTCGGGGACCTTCTTCAGGCCCAGGACGGTCTGGGCCTTGGTCAGCGGGCCGCTGGCCCAGTACTCCAGGAACGGGACCACGGTGTGGGTGTCCCAGCCGAGCAGCCGCGACAGGTCGTGCGGGGCGCGCATGTCGCCGCGGCCCAGCTCGGCCTCGGCAATTGACGTCAGGACGTGCTGGGGCGTTGATTCTTCATAGAATTCCGGCCACAGGTCCCGCATGACCAGGCCCGGATCCGCGGCGGCGTTGGCGCCCAGCCGGAAATCCGGCCCGTAAATGGCGACGTCGGCCCCGCTGACGGCGGCGTACATGATGGACGTCGACAACCGGTTGGAAACCACCCGCTTAGCCACGGACATCATCCACAGGATGCGGCCGATGAACTGCGGGTCGCGGCGGTCCCCGGCACTGACCACGTCGTGGCCGGCCGAGCGCCAGGCGTCCAGGATCTCGGCGTTGTGCAGGTCATCGATGTGGAGGCACACCGTGGCCGGGCCCTCTTTCTCCCGGACCATCCGCGCGTACGCGCCGTGGTCACCGTCCACCTTGAGCAGCGCCGTCCCGTGGAGCGGGAGCACCAGGGTACGGTCGGACCGCTCCGGAACGGCGCCCTCGGCGCGGGCAGCGTCGAGAAGGTAGAGGTACGGCGCGCCGATGGCGTCCAGCATGGGGGTGCCGTCGCTGAAGAAGTTGCCGGCATCTTCCGGGCTCCAGCCCCGGGAGGAGCTGGTCCAGGAGAGCCGGCGCCGGGCCGGGCCCCAGCTGGCGAAATCGCCGAACTGGGCCGTTACCGGGCTGCTGACCGTCCAGCCGTGCTGGATGAGGCCGGAGACGTGGCGGAGCCTGCGGGAGCCGCAGTACAGGGCGAAAACGGCAGAGTGGCCGTAGTAGTGGTTCTGGATGTCCATAGCGGTCAGGGCCGTACGGCGTGCGTGACGAGCTTGCGCAGGCCCGGCCACATCTTCTTCGAGACCACCTTGGGGGTCAGCGAAACGGCGTTCAGGCGGGACGTCAGGTGCCAGCGCGCGGCGCGGGCTGCCGAGGTCCATCCCTTGGCGCCGAAGTCACGGACGCACTCGTCAAAGAAGGCACGCTCCTCGGCGAACCGGCGGCCATCCAGGGCACGGACCGAGGAGTCCGATTCGCGGTGGCGGCGGTACTGGAAGCAGACGGTGTCCACAACGGCCATCTTGCCGCCGCTGAGGATGATGTCGACGGCCAGCGCGAGGTCCTGGACGACGTCGTACTGGGGACGGAAGTCGTGCTTCTTGATGGCCTCGGCGCGCCAGGCAACCGACGGGAAGTACAGCCAGTCACCCACCATCAGGCTCTCGGCGATGGCTTCGCCGGCGACAATCGCTTCGGACGTCTTTCCGACCAGCTTGTGGCGGAGGAACTGCTTCACCGAGTCACCCAAGGGCTGGTACACGGCGCCGTTTTCGTCGATGACCTCGACTCCGGGCTGGACAATGCTGACGCTGGGGTCCTGGAAGGCCTTGCGGACCGTGCTGAGGTAGTTCGGCAGCATCAGGTCATCGGCGCCCATGATGACCACGATGTCGTGTTCGACCAGGCCGACGCATTTCTTGTAGTTGCCGTTGGCCCCGAGGTTGGCTTCGTTGCGGTAGTACCGGATGCGGTCGTCGGTGGCTACCAGACCGGCGAAGTAGTCCGGCAGGGTGTCGTCGGGGTACCCGTCGTCGACAATCGTGAACCGGAAGTCCTTGTCGTCCTGTGCGAGTACGGAGGAAACGGCAGCCTTCATCATGGCCACGTCGCCGTAGTACGGGAACATTACGTCAATAGTCACTATTTTCTTCTCTCGGTTGGCGGCACGGCGGAAGCCGTCGCGGCCTCGCCTGCCGTCGGCTGGATTGGTTGGGATTCCCGCTGGAGTCGTTCCACGGAGGACCGCAGAATGGCGACTTCCTCGGCAAGAATTCGGGTCTCATCTTCAAGAATGGTCAGTTCGCGCGACACGTGGAGGCTGACGCCCACGAGCAGCAGGATCGCCAGGGCGAACAACAGGTTGGACGGAACGACGACGCCGACCACCGAGGCCGCCCAGTTGAGCAGGCGGGGGAAGATGCCCAGGATGATCGTCAGCGTGCCGATGACCAGCCACAGGATGGCGTACTTCTCCCGCAACCTGCCGTTGCGGAGCATGATGAGGACGACGGCCACCATCACGATGGACAGAATCAAGGAACCTGCAACGTTCATGCCTTAGGCACTTCCCTCTCCGGCAATGTCGCCGGACAGCGGCGCATGCAGTTCGGCCGCGCGCGGAGTCCGGCGGCGGGCCAGCGCGAAGCACAGGACCAGGCCTGAGCGCGCAAGATAAATAGATGCTTTGATGGGGCCCTGGCTGGGGGTACCGGCCTGGCGCTCCTTCATTTCGACGGGCACCTGCGTGACCCGGCAGCCGGACTTGACGGCCACCACGAGCGAGTCGATGGTGTCGCCGAGGTATTCGGCCGGGAAATGCGAGACGTACTGCCGGAGCGCGGTCTCGTTGGCGGCGCGGAACCCCGAGGTGACGTCCGTCAGCTGGGTTCCTGCTACGGCCGAGATCACCTTGGCCAGGAAGAACATGGCCCAGCGGCGGGGACCCTTGGCCCCGTAGTTGCCTTTGCCGGCGAAACGGGCACCGATCGAGATGTCCGCGTGCTCGAGGCCTGCCAGGACACGGTCGATGTCGTGAGGATCGTGCTGGCCGTCCGCGTCCACCTGGATGACCGAGGTGTAACCGTTGCGGAGGGCGTATTTGAATCCCGCCCGCATGGCCCCGCCCACGCCAAGGTTAAAGGGCAGGCGCAGGACCGTGGCGCCGGCTTCCCGGGCAATCCTCGGAGTGTCGTCCTTCGAACCGTCGTCGACCACGAGAACAGAGTGCTGGGGGACTACAGCAAGGACTTTGCGGATGGTATTGCCGATGGCCTCGGCCTCGTTCCAAGCCGGCATGACAATTAAAACGCCGGAACGCTGTGAGTTACCCATGGTTTGAAAGTATAGCAACGAGCGGCTGCCGCCCTTTTGCAGGCGCCGGCCTCCGGCCCGGGCGCCCTCCGCAGGATTCGTGACGCCGTCCGCATACTTGTAGGGTTGGCTCTGAAACTTAGGAGACTGGATTCAATGACTTGGTGGGAAACTCTTCCTACGCTGGCTGCGACTGCGCTGGTTTACTTCCTTCCCGGTTTGATGATCCTGGCAGCGGCCGGACTTCGCCGGTTGAACCTGCTGGCGTTGGCTGCCCCGGTGTCGGCGTCCGTTTCGGGCATGACGGCGATCATCCTGCCGTATCTGAAGCTGCCCTTTAACCCGGTGACGTACTTCGCGGTCAGCGTGTTCGCGGCCGCCGCGGTGGCGGTGCTGCGCCTGGTCCTCCGCCGGCGCCGGTCACGGGCCGACGCCGGGGTGGCCGGGACCCGGTTCACCGGCTTCCTGGGCGCCAACGGTGCGCTGTCCCCCGCCGATACCGGAATCTGGCTGGCGCGGCTGGCGATCCCTGTTGCCGTCCTTATCCCCGCAGCGATCATCAGCCTTCGCTACATTGCCGGTTTCGGGTCGCCGGACAGCTTCTCCGAGACCTTCGACAACATCTACCACCTGAATGCTGTCCGCTACATCGCCGATACCCAGAACGGGTCAACGCTGACCCTGGGCAACCTCACGGCCGCCTCGAAGGGCCTGTACCCGGCCGCCATGCACGATTCCATGGCCCTGGTGCTGATGCTCGGCGCCCCCTCAGTGATGGCCGTCGTCAACGTGGGAACCATCGTGACGGGCGCCGTCGTCTGGCCGCTGGCGTGTATCTTCCTGATCAGCCGCATCGTGGGCTACCGGCCGATGCCGCTGCTGGCCGCAGGCATCCTCTCCGCCGGTTTCAGCGGATTCCCGTACCTGATGGTGGGCTACGGCGTTCTGTACCCCAACCACGCCGCCATCGCCCTCCTGCCGGCAGTCCTCGGACTGGCCATCGAAGCCCTCGGAATGTCCCGCACCCCGCCGGGTTCGCCGCTGGCACCGGTCCTGGCCCTCGCCGCCACCGTCCCCGGACTCGCCCTCTCCCACCCCAGCACCCTGGTGGCCCTGCTGGGCTTCGCCACCCCGGTGGTCATCGGCCGCCTGATCCGGTCCTGGCTCGCCGCGCGGGACGGCTCCGTCCCGAAGCGGCAGCCGCTGCTGTGGCTGGCGTTTACGGCCGCCTACGTGCTGGGTACCACCGCTGTCTGGGTGGTGGCGCGCCCCAGCCTCAGCTCCGCCGGCTGGACCCCGTTCCAGACCAACGCGCGGGCCATCGGTGAAATCCTCGGCAGCGCCCCGATGGGCACCACCACAGCCTGGGTCATGCTGGTGCTGACCATCATCGGACTGTACGTTGTGGCCCGCCAGCTGCGCCGCTACTGGTGGGTCGCGGGCATGTATGCCGCCGGCGCCGTGCTCTACCTGGTGGTGTCCAGCTGGAGCAACGGCTTCTTCCGCAACTTCCTCACCGGGGTCTGGTACACGGACAGCTTCCGGCTCGCCGCACTCCTGCCCGTGGTGACCCTTCCCGTCGTCGTCCTCGGCGCTGAATGGCTGATCTGGCGGGCCCGCGCCCTGACCGGGGCACTGATCGCCACGGCGAAGGAGCGTCCGGCCGCACTCCCCCGGGTCGCGTCGGGCCTGGCGGGCCGCCTGCCGGCGTCGTCCGGGATCGCGATGGGCTGTGTGGTGCTGCTGGCTCTCGGCCTGGGCGCCCAGGGCGGTACGCTGTCCGGGGTGCAGAGCCGGATCAGCACCATCTTTACGACGACGCCGACGGCGGCGCTGCTGTCCACCGACGAGGTTGCGCTGCTCAAGCAGGTCGCGGGCATCGTTCCCGCGGGAGACGTCGTGGTGGGCAACCCCCGCACCGGCGCCTCGCTGGTCTACGCCTTCTCCGGCCGCCGGGCCCTTGCCCCGCACATCTTCGGCATCCGCACCCCGGAAGAGCAGCTCCTCCTCGACCACTGGGATGAAGCCTCGTACAACAGCGCCGTCTGCCCGGCGGTCAAGTCACTCAAGGCCTACTGGGCGCTCGACTTCGGGAACACCGAGATCACTCCCCGCGCGGAGCCGCTCGTTGGTGTCCGCGACCTGACGGACAACACCGCACCGGGCGTGAAACTCGTCAAGGCCGTGGGCAGTGCCCGCCTCTTCCGGGTGACCGCCTGCGGATAGCCGGCGTTCTCCGGCCTGAGGGCGGGTCGCCGGCAGTTTGCTGGACGGACACAAAAGAGCCAGGCAGGGACGTTGGTCCCCGCCTGGCTCTTGTTTTTGCGCTTATTTACCCTTGCTTTGCTGCCGCTCGTAGTACGCCGTCTTCGCCAGCTGCGGCACGATGTTCCGGCCGGCCCAGGCAACGCCCAGCGCTGACCCGGACCGCAGGGCCTGGTCCTCGATGCCGCTGGCGTAGAACAGGGAGGACTGCTTGGCCGTTGACACCGCCGGAAGTTTACCGCCGACGCGGATGTCGGCCATGTCGTCCTGGCTGACAGAGACAACCAGAATGTCCGCTGCGAGGTCGTTGGCCCGTTCATGCGGCCACACGTAGGACACGGGCGAGCCCTGGCCGCCGGAGGCGCGGCCTTCCTTGGCCACTGTGGCCAGCGAGGGCGCTGACACGAGGCCGAAGTCCTTCAGGGTACTGACCATCACGGTGTTGTCCGGGGAGACCTGGAGGTCGGCTCCATCAGCAGAGGACGCTGCGGCGAACAGGACGGTGGTTCCCTTGAGGCCCGCGTAGTCACGGACGGCGTCACGGATGGCGCCCTCGGTCTTGGCCTGCAGGTCCGCTGCGGCGTCCGCACGGCCGAGCACCTTGCCGACGAGAGCGGACTTGGTGCGCCAGTCCCGGCCCGAATCCGCGGACTCGGCGAGCACCACGGGGGCGATCTCCGACAGTTTGGCGTAATCCGCGCGGGTGACGCTGCCGCCGACAGCCAGGATGACGTCCGGGTCAAGGTTGCGGATGTCGTCAAACGGGATCGCGACCTTGTCGCTGAGGAGGAACGGCGGGGCACCATCGATGTCGCGCATCGCGGCTGTAAACCACGGCGACGAGGCGGAGCCGGAGATCCCCACGGGGGCCAGTCCCAGCGCGGCACAGGTATCGGCGTCCGCGCTGCCCAGCGCCACAACGCGCTTGGGCGGTGCCGGGATTTTGGTGGTCCCGTAGCTGTTGGTGAAGCTCAGCGGAAAGCCGCTGGCGGAGACGTCGACGGCGGCGGCGTCCTTTTTGGCGCTGCACGCCGGCAGCGCCAGAGGCAGTGCGACCAGGGCGGCGAGGAATCCGCGCCGGCCGATCGCCTTGCCGGTGGTCGGTCCGTTCGGCGGCGTCATGGCCATAGTTGAATCCTCAGTATTTCGGTGGTGAACAAGACAAGAGTGCGGGCCCGATGGACAGGTCCGAGTTTACCGCCTGCGCGGCGGGCCGCCTGGCTACCGGCATGCGGTCAGTTTCAGGAGTTTCGCCCCGCCGTGCTGGTCGATCACGGTCGCCACGCCGGCCTTGTCGAGGTCCGCGAGGCCCGGGGCGGGGTGGTGTTCGTTGTTGACTTCCTGGGTGCCGAAGTCCAGCACATAGCCGATCTTCAGGCGGGAGACGGCCGGGCAGACAGCCGGGTCCGTTCGGGCATCGCGCAGCCGGGCCAGGATGATTTTGTCGTCGGGGTTCTCGTTGCTCGTCAGAATGTGCAGCTGCATGGTGCGCCTGCCGGCCAGCGCGTAGGCCAGGGCGCTGCCGTTGCCGGGGTTCGAGGCTATGACCGCATCCGCCGGCACGAACTTGTCCAGTTCGGCCAGCACGGCCGCCTCATCCGAAGTCAACAGCGGCGACTCCTGCGTCAGGGCGTAGCTCCCGCGGGCCACGGAGACCATGTCAGGAACGCTGCCCAGCTGCGTCAGGACCACCAGCACGACGGCGCCGGCGGCCGAGAAGGCGGCCCTCGCCGGCTTCCGGGACAACAGGGCCCCCGCGGGGGCAGTACCGCCGTCGGCGGCCGAACCACCGGCGCGGGCCGTGGCGAGCCGTGACCGGAGCCAGGTCCACGCGGCAGTCGCCCCGACGGCGGCCGGCACAATGACCGCCACCGGCAGCAGGGCGGCCAGACGGTAGCTGTCGCTGTACCAGGTGCCCGAAAGGAAGTAGCGAAGCCGTCCGGCGGGGAAGCTGGAGACAGCCACGAACAGCAATGCCGCGATCAGCAGGACACCGATCAGCCACCAGCTGCGCTGCCTGCGCACAGCCAGGACGACGCCGGCCACGGCCAGCACCGAGATCAGGAGGGCAGGCGACGTGCCCAGGGGCGCATTGCCCGCCACCTGCAGGGCTGCCCTGGGGATGGATTGGACCGGAGGCCAGAACGCCGCGGCGAAGGAGGGCCGGGCCACAACCCACAAGGCGAGGGCTGCTGCCGTGCCGGCCACGAGAACCAGTGTCCAGACCGCGGCCCGGACCTTGTTCGCGGTCCAATCACGGCGCCAGGCCCGGACCGAGACAACGTACACGTACAGGACGGCGGGCGCCAGGAACGCCAGGAACGCCAGGAAGGTGCTGGGGTGGGCCTGCGCCACGCCGGCAGCCCCGAGTGCCAGTACCACAACGGGCAGCGGGCCCCGGAGCTCCGGAACCGTGGACAGACCCAGCGCCTGGACGCCGAGCGCCAGCAGGCCCGGGAGCAGTGAGAGCGAGAGAAGGTTCGGGTACAGGACGCCGAAGTGGATCATCAGCAGCGGGAACGCACCGAACCCGGCGGACAGGATTCCGGCAATGACCGAGGCGGCCCTGCCCTGGCCCAGCACCTGCTGGCAGAGGTAGACGCAGCCCAGGGGCCAGGCGACGGCGGCGATGGCGATGTTGCCGGCGTTGACGGCTACGGGGACGGACGCCGTCGTCGTCTGCGCGATCAGTGAAATGAAAGCGTGCCAGCCGGCCGGGTAAAAGGCTCCGCCCGTCATGGCGCCCAGGGTCAGGGACGACGCCTGGCCGGTGTCCTCGATGTAGCGGATGGCGTTGAGGTGGAAGATGTTGTCAAAGGTCTGCGAAATGTGGTCCGGCGCCCCGATGACATCAACCATCCGCGCGCAAATGATGACCCCGCCGAGGGCGGCGCCGCCGAGGGCCCACCAGAAACGCCCGTCGATGCGGCGCTCGGTGTGCAGCGTGCGCCACCGGGCCGGCAGGAGGCGCCGTACGCCCAGCGCCGCAACGACGCCGACGGCGGTCAGCCCAGCGACCGGCCAGAGCGACCACGGGATCCTGATAAACGGGGCGAGCAGCCCGGCGACGGACACCAGCGCGATGGACAGGACCGGGGCGAGCGCGGCGACGGCGAAGGCTTTGAGCCCGAGGGCACGCCCCAGGAGCAGGCCCGGCACGATCAGCAACAGGACCGCCGTCAGTACCGCGGGCAGGCTGGCAAACCAGGACATCTGTGCTGACTCCTCGGAAAAGTTGGGACGGCGGACTAGGACGCCGCGGCCGACCGGCGCCGCAGCTCCGAGACGACCTCGGTGACCGGGCCGTCCAGGACCACGTTGCCGTGCTCGAGGAGGACGCCCCGCTCGCAGACAGTAGACACAAGGTCGAGGTCGTGGCTGACGACAAAAAGCGTCTTGCCGGCTTCTGCCAGCTCCTTGATCTTCGCGATGCATTTGCGCTGGAACGGCTCGTCACCGACCGCGAGGATCTCGTCGATCAGGAAGATCTCCGGGTCCGTGTGCACAGCG
Source organism: Arthrobacter sp. 10T416 (assembly GCF_056394165.1). Classification (NCBI taxonomy): domain Bacteria; kingdom Bacillati; phylum Actinomycetota; class Actinomycetes; order Micrococcales; family Micrococcaceae; genus Arthrobacter; species Arthrobacter sp. 10T416. The sequence goes on from NZ_JBFTHI010000002.1 coordinate 116,859, forward strand.
ATGGAAAACGCGAGGCGCAGGTACATTCCCGAGGAGTAGAACTTCACCTCGGTGTCGATGAACTCACCGATCTCGGCGAATTCGACGATCGAGTCGAACATCTCGTTGATCTGCTTCTCGGTCATCCCCAGGATGGCGCCGTTCAGGTACACGTTGTCGCGGCCGCTGAGATCGTGGTGGAAGCCTGCCCCCACCTCGATGAGCCCGGCCACCCGCCCGCGGGTGCGGACGGAGCCGGCGTCGGGCTGTAGCACACCGGAGATGAGCTTCAGCAGCGTGGACTTGCCGGAGCCGTTGAGGCCCAGCAGCGCCACCGTCTCGCCCTGGCGGACGTCAAGGGAGACGTCGCGCAGCGCGTCGAAGACCTTGTACATGTCGCCCTTGCGTCCGCGGACGAACCACACCAGGGCCTCCTTGAGGGACCGGGTGTGGCGCAGCACGAACTTCTTGCGCACGTCGTTGCACGTGATCGCCAGCATCTTTTCCTGCATGGCGATCACAGCTCCTGGGCAAATCGGACGGAAAGTTTACGGAAGACCAGCTGGCCGACGAACAGGATGACCAGCGACACCCCGAGCGCCACGGGCGCCCAGACCGAGGCGAGCCCGTGCATCACGGGGGCCGCCGCCAGCTGGGCGGGGTTCAGCGTCGGGTACCAGAAGCCCCAGTGGAAGATTTCGACGGCTACGGTCATCGGGTTCAGCTGGTACAGGAAGAAGTACGGGCCGAGGGCCCGCTCAACCATGGTCCAGACGTAGAGCACGGGGGACGCCCAGGTCACGATCATCAGGATCATGTCCACGATGTTCTCGGAGTCGCGGAAGTAGACGTTGGCCGCGCCGAACAGGAGCCCCAGCCCGGTCGCGAGAATGCCGACAATGACGAAGGCCAGCACCACGGCCGCGAGCTGAAGGATGCTCGGCGCCCAGCCCGTAAGCAGGCAGGCACCGATCAGCACGACTGTTTGCGGCAGGAAGTGGATCGCTGAGACCAACAGCGTCGAGACCGGGAAGAGTTCGCGCGGCAGGTAGATCTTCCGGATCAGGTCCCGGTTGTCGACGATGGACCGCGTCGAATTGCCCAGGACCTCAACAAAGAAGTTCACCAGGATGATGCCGGAGAACAGGTAGATCGCATAATTCGGGGTGCTGCCCTGGAGGTTCAGGAAGATGCCGAGCGCCACAAAGTAGACGAGGAACTGCATCAGCGGCTTCACGTAGGACCACAGCAGGCCCAGGACCGACCCGCGGTAGCGGACCTTGATTTCCTTGCGCACGAGGAGCTTGAGCAGGAACCATTCGCGGAACACGTCCCGCAGTCCTCCCCCTTCGCCGGGGGTGGTCAGCGGCGAAACCGCTGTCCCGCCGCCGGATGGAGTGGCGGTCATATCTTCGCCTCTCCCCTTTCCTGGTCCTTGACGGCTACGGCCGCGAACGTTTCCTGCCATGTTTCCCGTCCGGTGAAGGCTGGGAGCGCCTCTTTGTACTTGCGGGCGTTGTTGTCCCACTCGGCCATCAGTTTCATGTGCAGCCGGACCGTGCGCAGGAGCATCGACCCGAAGGTCTTCCGGTCCCGCTTGTACCAGGAGGCGCCGCTGCCGTCGGAGGAGGACACCAGGGCCGAGTCCAGGGCGGCGAGCCGCCACCAGCGGGCTTCCGCTGCCGGGACGGAGACCTGCGGGTTGGTCATGGCCTCCTCGCGGACGGGCCGGAGCTGCCGCAGCAGTCCGGATGCGGCGCGGACCAGCGACTCGGCCACGTAGTTCGGCTCGTGGTCAGCGTCCACCTCGCCGGAGCTGAGGACCCTGGGGAACGAATGCAGGTCGGGGGTGATCCGTGCGTCGGTGAACCCGGAGCGGGTCTTGCGTACCCAGTCCAGCCTGTCCGCGATGGTGGCGTGCAGGTGGTCCGGTCCGCTGAGGACATCCTCAAGGGCCTTGAGCCGGACTTCGACAGCCGAGTACTGCATCGAAATGAGGTGCCGGACGTCCACCGCGATGCTTTCGAACGGCATCCGGCCGCCCTTCTTCCGCGGCGAGTGGCTGAGCGCGGCTACCCAGCGGTTGCGCTGGTGGTAGTAGGCCTGCCAGTCGATGGTGTCGTCTTTTTCGCTCCAGGGCATGTGCCAGACGGCGGCACCGGGCAGGGTGACCGTGCTGATGCCGTGTTCCTTGGCGCGGATGCCGTATTCGGCGTCGTCCCACTTGATGAAGACCGGGAGGGCATAGCCGACCTCTCGGACAATGGAGGTGGGGATCATGCACATCCACCAGCCGTTGTAGTCGACGTCGATCCGGCGGTGCATCCAGGGTGTGGTGCGCAGGTTGCTGGCGCCGAAGTCGTGGGCTTCCTTGGTGTTCACGGCGGGACGCCAGAAGTAGCGGACGTCGTCGACCTGCTCGCCGTAGGTGTGCAGCACCGACCGCTCGTACAGGTTGAACATGTGTCCGCCCACGATGGTGGGAGTCCTCGTGAAGTCCGCGAAGTTGACGGCGCGGAGGATGCCCTCGGTTTCGATGCTGACATCGTCATCGAGCAGCATGACGTACTTGCTGCGGCCATCCTTGAGCGTCTCGTCCATACCGCGCGAGAACCCGCCGGACCCGCCGATGTTGCCCTGCTCGATCACCTTGAGCCGGTCGCCGAGCACTGCCGCCTGCTCCTCGAACTGCGGCTGGGCGCGGACCTTGTCCGTGCCCTGGTCCACGAGGATGAAACGGTCCAGGATGTCGACGACGCCGGCGTCCCCGGCGAGGGTTCCGATGTGGCGCAGCGCGTAGTCGGGCCGGTTGAAGGTGGTCACCGCGATGGAGAGGGTGCCGGGCTCGAAGCCTTCGGGTTCCTGGACGGACCAGCCGGCGCTCTTGAGCGCCACCGGCGTCCCGTGGGCCACGAGGTCGAACCAGTACCAGCCGCCGTCAACGAAGGTCTTCAGCGGCAGGTCGAACGTCACCTCGCCGCCCTGTGAGGCGTGCGTGCTCTCCACCCGGTTCGCGGTGCCGCGGGGGCTGGAGCGGTAGACGATGACCGTTGCCTCGGCGTCGACGTCCACCGTCAGGCGGACGGATTCGACGGCGGTGTGGTTCCGCCAGTAGCTGGCGGGGAACGCGTTGAAATACGTGCCCAGCGACACCCGCCGGAACGCCGGCAGGGTCATGCTGTTGCGGCCGGTGATGAAGCCGGAGTGCTGGTGCGAGGTCGCGGGCGTGGTCGGCGGCGCCGAAATGCGGCCCCGGCGCAGGGCGCGCTTGGACAGCTGCACCACACGCTGGACCGGGTTGAAGTCGACGTAGAGCGGGAGGACGTCGGTGTCGCCGTCGACCGGCAGCACTACGCGGTGGACTGTCCGGAAGGGGCGCTGCCCTTCGGTCCGGGTCGAGTCGTCCACGGCTACGCTCATGCGTCCACTCCTCCGCTTTCAATCTTGGTTCCGGACTCGAAGTGCGGCCGGATCTTGTTCTCGAACATGGTCAGGGCCGAACCGATGGCCATGTGCATGTCGAGGTACTTGTAGGTCCCGAGGCGCCCGCCGAAGAGGACATCCTGCTCGGCAGCCGCGAGGTCGCGGTACTTGAGCAGCCGCTCACGGTCGGCGGAGGTGTTGATCGGGTAGTAGGGCTCGTCGCCCTTCTCCGCGGCGCGGGAGAATTCGCGCATGATGACGGTCTTTTCCGTCTGGTAGTCGCGCTCGGGGTGGAAGTGGCGCGGCTCGATGATGCGGGTGTACGCGACGTCGGCGTCGTTGTAGTTGACCACCGAGGTGCCCTGGAAGTCCCCGACGTCGAGCACTTCTTCCTCGAAGTCGATGGTGCGCCACGAGAGGTCACCCTCGGCGTAGTCGAAGTAGCGGTCCACGGGGCCGGTGTAGACCACGGGAATGTTGCCGACCACTTTGTCTTTGCTGTATTCGTGCGAGTCGTCGAAGAAGTCCGTGTTGAGCCGGACCTCGATGTTCGGGTGCTCGGCCATCTTCTCGATCCACGCGGTGTAGCCGTTGGTCGGCAGGCCCTCGTACTTGTCGTTGAAGTAGCGGTTGTCGTAGTTGTAGCGCACCGGGAGGCGGGAGATGATGCCGGCGGGCAGGTCCTTGGGGTCCGTCTGCCACTGCTTGCCGGTGTAGTGCTTGATGAACGCCTCGTAGAGCGGCCGGCCGATGAGCTGGATGCCCTTGTCGTTCAGGTTCTGCGGGTCCGTGCCGGCGAGCTCGCCGGCCTGTTCCTTGATCAGGTCCTGGGCCTGGCCGGGCGTAAGGTTCGCGCGGAAGAACTGGTTGATGGTGGCCAGGTTGATCGGCAGGGAGTAGACCTCACCCTTGTGGACGCCATAGACCTTGTGCACGTAGTTGGTGAACGTCGTGAAGCGGTTGACGTACTCCCAGACGCGGTCGTTCGAGGTGTGGAAGAGGTGGGCACCGTACCGGTGTACTTCGATGCCGGTCTGCTCCTCCTTTTCGCTGTAGGCATTACCGCCGATGTGGTGGCGGCGGTCGATGACAACAACCTTCAAGCCCAGCTCAGTGGCGGCCTGTTCTGCGATTGTCAGGCCGAAAAAGCCCGACCCTACGATGACGAGGTCAGCGGTCACAAAATCTCCTGGTTCGAATGTGGGCAGCGCAACGTTGTGCATTGTCTGCTGCTCTAGACTACCGAGGCTTTCGCCGGAGCCACGAATCGCGGCCGCGCCACGCTGGGCCGGCCCGGCACCCGGGAGCTGCCGCGCCGCGGGATTGCGGCCTTGGACGGAGGTACTTTTCCACATCCGGTCCTTTTCCACATGGCCGCCTTCCCGTGCCCGCCTGGCCGGGGTCCGTCCGTAGCGTGGAGGGGTAGTGCGGAGCCGGGCGTCCGACGGCGGCTGGGCCGCTGCGTGCAGGCCACGGCGTGCGGGAGTACTCAGAAAGGGGAAGTCCGGTGTTGCTGCAATGCACCCTTGTCCGGGGCCCGGGGGCGGCGCAGGCCACGGGGCCCGTGGAACTCACGATCGAACTGCCCGCAGGGTGCTCCGGGGCGGACGTCGAGGCTGCCATGGCCCGGCGCTTCGGGACCGGCATGTTGTCCGTGGCAGGGCTGCCCCTGGCCGGGCTGACCGCGGGTGCAGAACCTCTGGTGAACGGCGCGGTACTCGTTGACGGGGCCGGAGTGGTTGGCGGGGCCGGGACGGTCGATGGCTCGGGCGGGCCACTGTCCCATGACTCGGGACCGTCTGCCGGGCCACCCTTGCTGCTCGCCGTCCTGAGCGGCCCCGGCGCCGGAATGGTCCTCCCCCTGCGCCGGGGGCGCTACCGCGTGGGCCGCAGCGGAACGGAGCTCATCCTTCCGGATCCCGACCTGTCCCGCGAACACGCACAACTGGACGTCGGGCCCTCCGGCGTCATGCTCGCCGACCTTGGCAGCGCCAACGGAACAACCGTCGACGGCACACCGGTGGGCAGCGCCCGGGTCTCCAGCGATTCGGTCATCGGCTGCGGCCAGTCAACACTGGGCCTGATCGTTGGGAGTAGCCGCCGCGGGACCGCCGGCGAGGGAACGCCGGCGGCCCTGTCCGGGGCCGGCTCCGATACAACCGAACCGCTGCGGGTCCCGAGCCCCGGTGCGCCTCCCAACCGCGCTGCGCTCGTCCTCACTGCAGTCCTGCCGCTGGCGGTCGGCGTGGCATTGGCGGTCATAACGGGGATGTGGATGTTCCTTGCCTTCTCCGGGTTCTCGGCCGTCTCTGTCCTGGTCCCGGCCCTGTCGGGCCGGAGGCGCCGGCGCGAACTCGCGGCGGCGGTCGCTGCCGCCGCAGCAGCAGACGCTGCCCGCCGGCGCCGGGCCGCACCGCCCGCCGTCGACCTTCTCCTCAGCCCCGGGGCGCAGGCGGACGGCGACGACGAAGCCGAGGAGGCCGGGCCGGTGTGGCTGCGGCTGGGGCTGGCGCCGGGTATGGCGCGGATCCGGCTGGACCCGGATGATCCCAGCTTCCGGGCCCCGCCGCTCGGGGCCGTGCCGGTGTGCCTGAATCCCAACGCGTCCACCCGCGTTGGGGGTCCCGCCCGGGATGTCGCCGGGCTGGTCCGGTTCCTCGTTATGCAGCTAGCGGGCTATCCCAGGGCAGGGCGGACCCGGATACTGCTGCACGGGCCGCCCGACTCCTTGCCGCTCGCAGCACGGTTTCTTTCCCAGGTCTCCCTGTCCGCGGACGTCGCGGGAACCGCGGCCCGGGTTGCCGCCGGCCCGGGGGCAGGCTTCGACCGCGGCGTGCTGTTTGTGATGGCCGGGGCAGCAGACACCGGGTCCCTGTGTGCGACGGCGGCCCGTGCCGGCTGGCAGGTTCTGGATTGCTCCGCGTCATCCCCCGACGACTCATCCCCCGACGACGTTGGCCAGAGCGTCCTGCTGGCTGACCGCGGGGCGGTACTGGCCACCGGCGCCACCCGGACGCCTTTCACCCCGGATCTGGTCCCCACCGAGGTTTTCGACCGGTATTGCCGGCGCGCCCGCCGGCCACCGGGACCCGCCGGCGTCGCGGGGCGGATCCCCGATGTGTCCCTCCTCCCTGATCTCCTGCCCTTGTCGGCCGGCGGGATCCGGCAGAGCTGGGCCGCAGCACGCCGCGACCCCGGCGGAGGCCTGCCCGTTCCCGTTGGCCTGTCCGCGTCGGGACCAGTGCGTCTGGACCTGCAGGCCGACGGGCCGCACGTGCTGGTCGCCGGGACCACGGGCTCGGGCAAGTCGGAGTTCCTGCGGACCCTTGTTGCAGGGTTGGCCGCCACATATCCACCGGACGTCGTCAACCTGCTGTTCGTGGATTTCAAGGGCGGCTCGGGGCTGGGGCCTTTGACGGGACTGCCGCACTGCGTGGGCATACTGACGGACCTCTCCGTCCCCGACGTGGCGCGCAGCCTGGCGTCGCTGCGCGCCGAGGTGCGTTGGCGGGAGGAACTGCTGGCCGGGGCCGGTGTGCCCGATCTGGCGGCGTACCAGGTAAAAGCACGGCACCCGGCTCCCGGCTGCCCGCCGCTGCCGCACCTGGTCCTGGTGATTGACGAGTTCCGGATGCTGGTTGAGGACGCCCCCGCCGCGCTGGGCGAACTGATGCGGATCGCCGCCATCGGGCGATCCCTGGGAATACACCTGGTGATGGCTACCCAGCGTCCACAGGGGGCGCTTTCGGCCGACATCAGGGCCAACGTCACGAGCTCTGTAGTGCTGCGGGTCCAATCAGAGCTGGAATCCAGTGACATCATGAATTCCCGGCTCGCAGCGGCGATTCCGCTCAACCGCCCCGGCCGCGCCTACCTCGTCCGGGGCAGCGGAGCACCGGAGGGGTTCCAGACCGCCACCCTGGCACCTCCGCGGAACGGTCCCGGGGGCCGGGTGCAGATCTGGGAAACCGCGGCCCTGCTGGGGGCCGGGGCGGCCGATCTCCCTTCCGTCCCGGCTATGGGCGGACTCCCCAACCCCGCCGAAGCGGCAGCTCCCGTGGTTGAGCTGGCGTCCCGGCTATGGGCGGAGCAGGGCGGGCCGCTCCCCCGGCGTCCGGTCGCCCGCCCGCTGCCGGCGCCGTTGCCGTTTCCCCTCCGGCGGTCACGGCGGCCCGCTGCGTCCTCAGTGCCCGGCGTACTGCTGGGGCTGAGTGACGTGCCGGAGTTCCAACGGCTGCAGGAGCTGGAGTGGCTTCCGGGCAGCCACGGACACCTGGCGCTGATCGGCAGCACCGACGGCGGTACACCGGACAGCCCCTCGGGGACTGCCCGATCCGTGGCCGGACAGTTGTTGGACAGTACAAAGGAGTCCCACCTGTACATGCTCGACGCGAACGGTGCACTGGACTGCCTGGCGGACTCGCCCCGGGTCGGGGCCTGGGCGGGGCTTCATGAACTGCGGCGTGCCGTCCGGGTACTGGAGCGCGTGGCCGGGGAAATCCGCGTCCGGCTGGCTCCCCCGGGCACCGCCGACGCCCCGCCGCTGGTCCTGGTGCTGAACGGCTGGGGGTCGTGGGCGTCGGCGCTCCGCTCGGGTCCCCTGGCGTGGGCGGAGGACCTGGTCCATGACATCATCCGCGACGGGCAGGCGGCCGGGGTGACGGCCATCGTGTCGGGGGGACGAGAGCTGGTTTCCGCGCGGTTCTTCGCGGCCTTGCCGAATCGTGTCTTCTTCCCGGCCGGGTCGACGGAGGAGAGCCGGCACGGCTGGCCGCGGCTGCCGGACCTGGCGCCCGTCCCCGGCAGGGTCGCGGTGGCGGGGCCCTTCGCCGAACCCGCCCCGCACGCCGCCCAACTCTACGAACCGCCTTCCCCAGGCCCGTCCGGCCGCCGCTCCGCCCTCCCTGCGGACCGCAGGCCATTCCGGGTGGAGCCGTTGCCGGCCCGGGTGGGTGTGGCCGAAGTCCGGGCACGGGTCGTGGCGGCCGGCCCCAGCCCGGCATTCTCGGGTCCGGCGCTCGCTGAACCGGGGCCCCGGCTCTGGGTCGGGGTCGGCGGGGACGAACTCCTGCCCATGGCTGTCCCGTTCCCCTCCGGCCGCGCCCTTGCCGTCCTCGGCCGGGGCGGATCGGGGAAGAGCTCCCTGCTGCGGGCGTTGCCGGGCCTCAACCCGGGCCGGACGTGGCTACATCCGGGCGCGGGTCAGTCGCCGGACAGCTATTGGGCCGCCGTCCTCAGACGCGCCCTGGCCGGCGAACTCAAGGGTGACCTGATTGCACTGGCCGACGATGCGGACCTGGCCGGCCCGGAGACGAACCGGTACCTGGCGGAGCTCAACGGCCTGGGCTGGGCAGTGGTGCTGACCGCGGGATTCGGCCCGGGCGTCTTGCAGCGGGTGCCTCTGGCCCTGCAGGCCCGGGTCCACGGCATGGGGATCCTGATCGGCGCCCGAACCCCTGGCGACCCGGACCTCTTCGGGATCCGGCTCGAGCCGGAAGACAACCCGCCGCCGGGCCGCGCCGTTGTGGTGCTCGACGGCCGTCCCACGGCGGTGCAGTTGGCCGTGGAGGGCAGCCCTCCGGACGGGTCAAGAGGAACCGCGGCAGGCTTAAAAGGAACCGCAGCAGGCTTAGAGGGCGCGGCTTGAGTCGCCAGTCCGGGACGCGTAGGCGATGACGCGTTTGTCGAAGAGCAGCACAATCGCCACGACCGCCGGCACGAGCATTGCGAGGCCCGCCAAGGGGTAGCCGCCTGTGAGGGTCGGGAATCCGATGGTGAGCATAATCAGCTGCGCCACCAGCGCCCCGGACCGTGGCCACCGGTAGCCGCGGAACAGGAAATGGCCCACCGCGAAGAGGAAGGCCGAAAAAGCCAGTAGCAGGCCGAAAGTAAAGACGGCACCCCAGAACGACAGGACGGGAGCCCCGGTCAGGAGTTGGAAGCCGTACCAGACGGCGGCCACCAGCAATGCCGTGGCCTCAAGGGCCGTAATGAGTGCGATGACGGTGGCTCCGGCGGGGCGCCCCGCGGGACGGGGCCCCGGCTCACCGGCCTGCGGCTCGGCGGGATCGGCGGGGTTCACTGGGGGTCTTGACACACTGGCACACTACCGGACATAGTCGAACAGAATTGGGGGTTCCGCCAGCCAATGTGACGCATCGCTCACGATTTGGCGGGATTCGTACGGCAAATACCCCTTGTTTACACAGCGTTAACATGACACGCTTAATCCAGATGACCGAGGGGGCCCACAGGCCCCTTTTCTTATGAAGCCTCTAGTGAATAATTTCACAAACGGCATTTAACGAATTCCCAGGAATGGAGTTACTGATCAGCATGGATTGGCGTAACCGCGCAGCGTGCCTTGACAAGGACCCGGAACTTTTCTTCCCCGTCGGAAACACCGGCCCTGCCCTCCTGCAGATCGAAGAAGCCAAAAGCGTCTGCCGGCGCTGTCCTGTGGTGGACACCTGCCTGCAGTGGGCTCTTGAATCCGGCCAGGATGCCGGCGTCTGGGGTGGCATGAGCGAGGACGAGCGCCGCGCCCTCAAGCGCCGCGCAGCGCGTGCCCGCCGTGCCTCCTGATTCTCCGCCTTCGGGCAACAGATGATGGCCTCGGACCAACTGGTCCGGGGCCATCATCTTTTAAGCGGCCCTGAACTGAGGCCGCGGCGGAACGCCCAAGGGGCGTGCCGGCTCAGCGTGAGGCGAGGCTCAGGACCACCTGGACGGCGGTGCCGCCGCCTTCGCGGGGCTTCCAGGCAATGCTGCCGCCCAGTTCGCTCGTGACCAGGGTGCGGACGATTTGCAGCCCCAGGCCCTCGGTGTAGGACCCGGCGGGGAGCCCGACGCCGTCGTCCGCCACCGTGACGGTCAGCAACTCGTCCCCGTCCTCGCTTTCCGAACGGTCGGCCAGCAGCCAGACCGTCCCGGCCCTGCCTTCCAGGCCGTGCTCGACGGCGTTGGTCACGAGTTCGTTGATAACCAGTGCCAGCGGCGTCGCGAAGTCACTCGGCAGTTCGCCAAACAGCCCGGAGCGCTGGGTCTTGACCTGCTGGGAGGGCGAGGCGACCTCGGCGGACAGCCGGAACTGGCGTCCGATCAGCTCGTCGAAGTCGACGCTCTGGGTCAGGCCCTGCGACAGCGTTTCATGGACCAGGGCGATCGTCGCGACCCGGCGCATTGCCTGCTCGAGTCCCTGCTTCGCCTCGTCGCTGACCATCCGGCGGGACTGCATGCGCAGCAGTGCCGCCACGGTCTGCAGATTGTTCTTCACGCGGTGGTGGATCTCGCGGATGGTGGCGTCCTTCGTCACCAGTTCCATCTCGCGCCGGCGCAGTTCGGAGACGTCCCGGCAGAGCACCAGCGCACCGAAGCGCTGCTGCTCATCGCGCAGCGGGATGGCACGGAGCGAGAGGCTCACGCCGCGGCTCTCTATTTCACTGCGCCACGGCATCCGCCCGGTGACCACCAGCGGCAGGGTCTCATCCACCATCCGCCGGTCCCGCAGCAGCCCGGCCGTGACCTCGGCCAGCGAACGGCCCTCCAGTGATTCGCCGTCGCCGAGCCGGCGGAAAGCGGAGACCCCGTTGGGGCTCGCGTACTGCACGATCCCCTCGGCGTCGAGCCGGATCAGGCCGTCGCCGACGCGGGGGGCGCCCCGGCGCGACCCGGTGGGCGAGGCAAAGTCCGGCCAGAGCCCCAGGGTGCCCATCCGCAGCAGGTCGTAGGCGCATTGGCGGTAGGTCAGTTCCAGCCGCGAAGGCATCCTGGAGCTGGAGAGATCCATGTGCGAGGTGACGACGGCGAGCGTACGGCCGTTGCGGACCATGGGCACCGCCTCCACCCGCATCGCCATGTCACTGCTCCAGTTGGTTTCGTTGGAGCGTTCAATGGTGCGGCTTTCCCAGGCCTTGTCGACAAGTCGCTTCAGGTCCGAGCGGATCCCCTCCCCCACGAAGTCGGCGTGGAACACCGTGTGCGTGGTGGAGGGGCGGACGTGGGCGAGTGCCACATAGCCCAGTTCGGGGTGCGGGAACCACAAGGCGAGGTCGGCGAAGGCAAGGTCCGCGACCATCTGCCAGTCCCCCACGAGCAAGTGCAGCCACTCGGCATCCCCCGGCCCGAAATCAGCATGCTCCCTGATAGGGTCCGTAAAGATTGCCACAGCACCTCCATTTGCGACGCGGGGGGCCGGCAGCCCCTAGCGTCGGACGATTGACCTCAAGAGCCTCAATGCTACCGAGAGTGAGGCCATGTCATCGGCTTCGAGCGCGTTGACCTCGTCAAACATGCTCTTGGCCCGCCCCAGCTGCTCCACGTTCTGGCCCTCCCAGGCCACAAGCCGCTCCTCCGCGGGCATATCCGCCGGCGTGGCCTCGAGGACCGCCGTCGTCATGTCCGAGATGGTGGAGTAGAGGTCATCACGCAGGGCCGCACGGGCCAGGGCCTGCCAGCGGTCCTTCCGGGGCAGCTTGGTGATGCGCTCCAGCAGGGAATCGGCGTGGAACCGGTTGAAGACCGTGTAGTAGACGTGCGCGATGTTCTCCACCGGCTCCGGGCTGACGTGGACGATCTTGGCGATGTCCAGCAGGACGAAGCTCTCGAACAGCTCGGCCCAGCGGTGCGCCAGGTCCTCGGGCAGCTCCCAGCTCCGTGCCTTCTCGAGCCACTGCGCCACCCGCTCGCGGTCATCCCCGCGCAGGTAGTCCAGCAGCCGTGCCCGCATCGGATCCATCAGCGGCTTGAACTCGGCCACAATCTCAGCGATCGGCCGTGCCGCGTTGCCCTGGCTCAGGACCCAGCGGACCGCACGGTCCAGGAGCCTGCGGATGTCCAGGTGGACGGTGCTCCAGTGTTCGGTCGGGAACGATGCCGGCAGCTCGTTGAGCTCGGCCACCATAATGTCCAGTTCGTAGACCTCGCGGAGGGCAACGAACGCCTTCGCGACGGCGGCCTCGGTGGCCGAGGTCTCCTCCATGGCCCGGAACGCGAACGTAATGCCGCCCATGTTGATCATGTCGTTCGCGACAACCGTCGCGATGATCTCCCGGCGCAGCGGGTGCGTGTCCAGTTCGGCGTCGAAGCGTTCCCGGAGCTGCTTCGGGAAGTACGCGCGCAGCGTGTCCCGGAACCACGGATCGGTCGCGAGGTCGCTGTCCCGCAGCGCCGTCGCGAGTTCGATCTTGGCGTAGGCGGCCAGCACCGAAAGTTCCGGCGAGGTCAGCCCCTGGCCCTGTTCCAGCCGCTCGCGCAGCGTGTCGGTGGTGGGCAGCGCCTCCAGTTCACGCTTGAGGTCGGCGGATTTCTCCAGCCAGTCCATCAGGCGCTCGTAGCTGGGGCTCCATTCGGCAACCCGCATGCGGTCGTTGAGCAGCAGGATGTTCTGGTCGATGTTGTCCTCGAGGACCAGGCGCCCCACCTCGTCGGTCATCGAGGACAGGAACTCGGCGCGTTCGGCCGAGGCAAGCTTGCCGGCGGCCACCATCCGGTCCACGAAGATCTTGATGTTGACCTCGTGGTCGGAGCAGTCAACGCCCGCGGAGTTGTCGATGGCGTCCGTGTTGAGGATGACGCCCTGCAGCGCGGCTTCGATCCGGCCCCGCTGGGTCATACCCAGGTTGCCGCCTTCGCCCACAACCTTGACCCGCAGTTCGCGGCCGTCCACGCGGATGGCGTCGTTGGCCTTGTCGCCAACTTCGGCGTTGGTCTCGGTGGAGGCCTTGACGTAGGTGCCGATGCCGCCGTTGTAGAGCAGGTCGGCGGGTGCCAGCAGGATCGCGCGGAGCAGCTCCGGCGGGCTCAGCCGGGTGGTGCCCTCAGGCAGCCCCAGGGCAGTCCGCACCTGCGCGGAGACCGGGATGGATTTGGCCTGGCGGGCAAAGACGCCGCCGCCTTCGCTGATCAGGGACTTGTCGTAGTCGTCCCAGGAGGAACGGGGCAGGTCGAAGAGCCGCTGCCGTTCCGTGAAGGAGGCTGCCTCGTCCGGGTTCGGGTCGAGGAAGATGTGCCGGTGGTCGAACGCGGCGAGCAACCGGATGTGCTTGGAGAGCAGCATGCCGTTGCCGAAAACGTCGCCGGACATATCGCCGACGCCGACGACGGTGAACGGCTCGGTCTGCGTGTCCAGGTCCAGTTCGCTGAAGTGGCGCTTGACCGACTCCCACGCGCCGCGGGCGGTGATGCCCATGGCTTTGTGGTCGTAGCCGACGGAGCCGCCGGAGGCGAACGCGTCGCCCAGCCAGAAACCGTATTCGGCGGCGAGGCCGTTGGCGATGTCGGAGAACGATGCCGTCCCCTTGTCCGCCGCGACCACAAGGTAGGAGTCGTCGTCGTCGTGCCGGACGACGTCGGACGGCGGCACCAGGGTTTCACCTTCCGGGCTGGTGACCAGGTTGTCGGTGATGTCCAGCAGGCCGCGGATAAAGGTCTTGTAGCTTTCAATGCCCTCGGCCATCCAGGCGCCGCGGTCTGCCGCGGGATCCGGAAGCTGCTTGGCGAAGAATCCGCCCTTGGCGCCGGTCGGGACGATGACGGCGTTCTTGACGGTCTGCGCCTTGACCAGGCCTAGGATCTCGGTGCGGAAGTCCTCGCGCCGGTCAGACCAGCGGAGACCACCGCGGGCCACCTTGCCGAAGCGCAGGTGCACACCCTCGACGCGGGGCGAGTAGACCCAGATCTCGAACATCGGCCGCGGGAACGGCAGGCCCTCGATGCCGGAGGGATCCAGCTTGAAGCTGACGTGCGTTTTGTTCTGGTAGAAGTTGGTCCGGAGCGTGGCCTGGATCAGGTTCTTGAACGTCCGCAGGACGCGGTCGGCGTCGAGTGTGGCCACCTGTTCGATCGCGGTGTCCAGTGCGGCGCGGACCTCTGCCTGGCGCTCTTCGCGGGCACCGGGTGCCACCGCCGGGTCGAAGCGGGCGGCGAACAGTGCGTTCAGCCCGCGGGTGACCTCCGGGTTGGCCAGCAGGGTGTCGGCCATGAACTCGAAGGAGTTGGTGTTGCCCATCTGCCGCATGTACTTGGCGTAGGCGCGCAGCACAATGACCTGCCGCGAGTGCATGCCTTCGCGGAGCACCAGCCGGTCGAAGCTGTCCGACTCCACGGCGCCGGAGACAGCGGCGCCGAAGGATTCTCCGAGCAGCGCTCCGGTACCCACCGGGTCCACCCCGGCCGGGTACTTGAGGCCAAGGTCGTAGAGGAAGAAGTCGCGGTGGTCGGACGTTTCGATTTCGAAGGGCCGCTCGTCCAGGACCTCAAGGCCCAAGTTGTGGAAGTACGGCAGGATCTGGCTCAGGCTCTTGGGCTCGAGCATGTAGAGCTTGACCCGGGCATCCTCCTCGAGGGTGGCGCCGGCGCCGTCGGGCAGGTAAACGTGCACGCCGGGCTGTTCGCCGGCCGCCTCCCCGGCGCGTTCGGCTGCGGCGCCGTACTTCTCGAAACGGGCGATGTCTTCGAGGGCGTCTTCAACCTCGTAATCCACGCGGTAGCTGGCCGGGAATGCCTCGGCCCACACGGCGGCGAGTTCCTTCGCCCCGTTCTCCCCGTCGGCGCCGGCGCGGGCGCGCAGGACTTCGCCGATGCCTTCACTCCAGGACCGGGCCGCGCGGACCAGGCGCTTCTCCAGCTCGTCGCTGTTCACGTGGCTGACGTCGGCGTCCTTGGGCAGGCGGATCCGGAAGAACAGCCGGGCGAGGGCGGATTCCGTCATCCGCGCTTCGTAGTCGATGGAGACGGCGTCGAAGGTCTCGCGGAGTTCCTTCTCGATGCGCAGCCGGACATTGGTGGTGTACCGGTCGCGGGGCAGGTACACCAGCGCGGACATAAACCGTCCGTAGATGTCGGGCCGGAGGAACAGCCGGGTCCGGCGGCGTTCCTGCAGCCGCTGGATCCCGGTGGTGATCGCTGCGAGGTCGGGGACCTCGATCTGGAAAAGCTCATCGCGCGGGTAGGTCTCGAGGATGCCGAGCAGGTCCTTGCCGGAGTGTGAGTCCGGCGGGAACCCGGCATCGCGCAGTACGGCGTCGACCTTTTCGCGGACCACCGGGATGTCCCGCACGGAACCGGCGTACGCCGTGGTGGCGAACAGGCCGATGAAGCGCCGTTCGCCGTTGACGTTGCCCGCAGCGTCGAAGCTCTTCACGCCGATGTAGTCCAGGTACGCCGAGCGGTGCACCGTGGAGCGGGAGTTGGCCTTGGTGATGACCAGTGCGCTCTTCTCGCGGGCCTTCTTGCGGCCGGTTTCGGTGAGGTGCTGGATCTGGTGGCGGGTGTCGGCGCCGTCGCGGAGCAGGCCCAGGCCGCTGTCCTCGCGCAGTTCCAGCACGTCTTCGCCGGACTCGGTGGTCAGGTCGTACTCGCGGTAGCCGAGGAACGTGAAGTTGCCGTCGTCCAGCCAGCGGAGCAGCTCCTGGGCTTCCCGGAGCTCGGCGATCTGGGCCGGGTTGGCGACCTTGTCGAGGTCATCGGCGATGGCGTGGGCGCGGTTGCGCATCTTCGGCCAGTCCTCGACGGCGGCACGGACATCGCCCAGGACCCGGGACAGCCCCTCGATGAGCTGCTCGCGCTTGGCGTCATCAACCCGCGCGATTTCCACGGCGATCCAGGATTCCATGTGCGAGGCGTTGTCGCCCTGCGCAATGAGGTGGGACAGGTTGGGCATCGCGGCCGTGTCACCGCTGGAGATGCCCAGGTGGGAGGGGACCCGCGAAACCTTGACCAGCCGGCCGGTTTCGCGGTTGCGCGAAACGACGAAGAGGGGGTGGATCACCAAGTGGATCGGGGACTTCTGCCGGACCAGTTCGGCATTGACCGAGTCCACCAGGAAGGGCATGTCGTCCGTGACGATGTAGATGACGCTGGACTCGGCCTCGTCCGCGATCACAATGTTGGCCACGCCCGGCTGCCGGACGGCGGCTGCCTCCAGATGGGCCTGGGACCTCGCGGTCAGGACGTCGGTGCCGTAAGCGCTGGCGTCCTCCTCGGCGAGGTGCTCGTAGTAGTCCCCGAAGTACCCTTCACCGGCACCAATCGAAACGGGTTGATCCTCCACGCTGGACCCAGACGACATCGACAAACGCCTCCATCAAAAAGTTCATGGCCGCACCGTTGCAGCCCTCATGGCGAGCCTAGTCTCTTAGCCGGGCCTTTGCTGTGGAAGAAAGAACAGAGGATTTTCGATTTCGCTGGACAGGTGCACAAACCATATTTCGGATGGCCTGACGAAGGGCCGATTCGGGGGCGCTTTCGAGCAGCAGGGACCCGGCCAGCAGGGCCGAGTCGCAGGCGGCCGGATCGGCCGGAAGGAAGGCCGAGACGGGGTCCGCTGGGCCGTACCGTGCCCATGCGTCGCGCAGCTGGCGTTCCGGTGAGCGTCCGACGGCGGCCGCCCGCACCTTGTTCAGGGCCACGCGCGGGGTGGCCTGCGGGACCGCTGCGGCGAGCTCGGCCAGGCCGCGCACCAGCCGCGGCACGCCGACCGGATCGGCCGCGCCGACCGCATAGACCGTGTCCGCCATTTCAAGGCTGCACAGCGTCGCGGCGTTCCGGCGCGGGGCCATCGAATCGAAGCCAAGATCCTCGTCGGCTTCGAGGCAAAACCCGGCGTCGATCACGGTCACGTCGGCAATTTCGCGGGCGCGGCCGTAGACCAGGGCTAGCGCCGCCGGACGCAGTTCGGTCCAGCGATCGGCCCGGGTGATGCCGGTGAGGACCCGGAAGGCTCCGGCGCGGGTGGTGACCGGGAAAGCGATCCGGAGCAGCGCGGCGCCGTCGAGCAGTCCCTGGTCGGCCAGCCGGCACGCCTGGGCGAGTCCGGCGGCCTCATCCAGCAGCCCGAGGAACGCAGCGACGCTGGCGCCGTAACTGTCGGCATCGACCAGCAGGACCGACTTTCCCTCCGCCGCCAGCTCGCCGGCGATATTGGCCGCCACCGTGGTCCGCCCGGGCGATCCGGCCGGGCCCCAGACCGCGATGATCCGTCCCGTTCCCAGTCCGCCGGCGTTGGCTGCACCCTCGGCCGCGAGCGGCGGGACGGCGTCGGCCGCGGCACCCGGGGTGGTCACCGGCCGGTCCCCGGCGAGCCGCGCCACCGCGGCCGCAATGAGGTCAGCAAGCTCGGCGGCCGCCACTGCCGGGTCTTCGGCGCTCACGCCAATTCCCCGGAGCCTGGCGGATTCGTCGGGCTGGTCGGTCAACGCCACCACGGCGACGCCCACGGCGGCGAGCCGGTCCACCAGCGAGGCGGTCAGCTCGCCGCTGCCTTCGGCCACAACGGCGGCCCTGGCGAGGCCGGTCTGGCATGCGGCCAGCAGCTCGGCAAGTTCACCGCAGCGACGAACCACAGTCACCGGGCCGTGCAGCCGTTCCAGGCCGCCCACCAGGTCATCACGGGTCTGGCCCACCGTCACCACCGGGATCCCCATCAGCGGGCACCACCGGGGTTCCAGACGACGGAAATTTTCGCCTTGTTCGCCTGCGCTCCGAGAAGCTTCGGCATTTGTGCGTCCGGGACCAGCACCATCACGACGGTGGACCGCTGTGATCCGAGGGCGCTGCTTCCCGGGGTGAGCTGGGCAATTTCGGCCCCCGCGAGGAGCAGGACAGGTTCGCTGAAGCCGTTCCGGGCGTCCGGCAGGGCCACCCAGACATCGACGCGCGAGCCTGCGACGGCCTGCGGCGGGAGGGCCTCATCAATGGTGACGGCGACGGGTTTACGGTCCAGCGCGTCCACCCTGCCGAAGCTTTCCCGCGGGAGCAGCTGGTCCTTGCCGATGCGCTGGACCGCCACCAGGCCCTCCGGCAACCCCGATTCCGGGGTGAAATAGAGCTGTTCGACGTCGCCCAGCCTGACCTTGACCCGGTGGAGTTTGTCGGCCGTCAGGTTCTCCCCGACGGCGATCGGCTCGCTGGCGGCAAAGGTCTCCGTGGTCTGGTCCGCGGCGGCCACAAGCGATACGACGCCGACGACGGAGGCCAGAACCAGCAGGATGCCCACAAGAAGCCGAGGGTCCTTCCAGGATGGCTTCTTCAGCCGGGCACCGCTTGCCTCCGGGCTCACACTCATGCGTCCAGTCCCCCCTCGTCGCAGCCCGGGCGCGGTGCCGGACACCCCCATTGTCACGAATTGGCGGTCGCTCGGGAAGATGTCGAAGCAAACTGCGGCACTATGTGGATAACGGCCCCAAACGCGGCTAACAGTGGCAAAATGGTGCCATGCCCCGATTCCTGACCCTGGCGGACGTAGCCGAGCAGTTGCAGATTAACTCCCCCGCTGCCTACGCGCTGGTACGGAGTGGTCAGCTCAAAGCCATTCAGGTGGGGGGACGCGGCCAGTGGCGGGTCGAGGAGACCATGCTGGAGCAGTACATCCAGGAACGGTACGCCGAAGCCAGCCGCATGATCGACGAGGCCAAGGCCAAGGGCCGCTGAACCGCTCGCCCGGCTAGGCCCCCGCAACCCGGCTACGCCACACGGGCGGACCTCAACCCTGCCAGGGCCCCGAACGGAATGGTCACCACGGCGCTGACATTTCCGGACCGTCGCTCCTCCCCTGGTCCTGTGACCGCTAAGTCCAGGAAGTCGCGGCCGACCCTGTCGATGAGCCCGTGCAGCACGGATTCGTCCGCGGCCCCGCGGGACACCATCACGGCCAGGGACGCACGGTCCCGGGCCAGGCCCCGGAGGGCACTGGCCAGTCCGAGCCGTTGCCGCACGATCGATCCCGCTCCGACGGCCAGCCGGGAGAGGCCGGCGTAGTGCGCGGCGGAGGCGTAGGGAATCAGCAGCTGGTGCCGTTCCTCGTCCAGGACCAGCCATTCCGAGCCTGCGTGGCTCAGGATGCCCTCGTGGATCCTGCCGGACCCCAGGTGGACGCCGATCCTGGTCCCTAGGGACCCCCTCAGCCGGTCCGCCAGTTCGATGTTTGCGGCCTCCACCCGCGCCCGTTCACCGATTTCGACGTCGAGGTCGGCGCGCTCGGCGGCCGCCAGTTGTGCTTCCAGGTCTGCAAACAGGGCGTCCCAACGCATGGCGCCAGCGTAGGCGGGGCCCCGATTCCGGTCAATCCACAGGATCCCTGAAACTCTGGACAAAACAGTTCCAATGGGAGCAGACTCAGTCTAAAGCCATCAAAAAGCATCAAACAGCATCAAACGTCGCATGCTTGCCGTTGGTGAGAGTGCATCCGCGAGCAACCACCCAAAGGAGGCGGTTATGAAGAGCAGTGAGTTGTCAGTCATCGGCCGGCAGCACAGGCTCGGAGCCGATGCCCTCATGGCGGTTGCCATTCTGGGACTGGGCGCTTTCCTTGCCTGGTCCGGCGCCGGGCTGGGCCGCCGGTTGCAGGCCTCGGCCGCGCGGGGCCAGTCGTTGTCCTTCGAGGACCACCTCGGAGTCGCGGCGAACACCACAGGCCTGATCATCGTCGTTTGGTGGGCCCTCACGTTCGCCATCGCGATGGTGGCCGCGTTGCTGGAGCGCCAGGGCAGCTCCGGAGCCGCGGCTGTGGCCGGAAAATTCAGCCCGGCCTTTATGCGCCGACTCGCCCTCGCCGCCGTCGGCCTCCAGCTGGTTACAGCCCCGCTGGCCCATGCCGGCACGGGCCCGGCCGCCCCGGAAGTTGCACCGCCGCCCGCAATCTCCGCCGCCTGGCTCCCCACAGGGGAAGTCCCGTCACCACCGCCGACTGTCCCGGGTACGGTCCCTCCCGCGCTTGGCCTCGATCCGCACTGGACCCCGGCGCCGCCAGCCGTGGATCCCGGCCCGCTGGCACCTCGCCAGTTCCGCTCCCCGGCGGAAAGCCAAGCCAGCATCACAGTCCGGGCAGGCGACTCCCTGTGGAGCATCTGCGCAGCGGAGCTGGGGCCCCTCGCGTCCGACCTCGACATCGCCCTGGCGTGGCCGCGGCTCTACCAGGCCAACCGCGCCGTCATCGGCACCGATCCGGGACTGCTGCTGCCCGGGCAGGTCCTCCGCCTGCCCGTTACTCCCTGACCGCGTCGCCTGACCTGATCAACCACCAGCTGACACCAACCAGTAAAGGAAGACCCATGAGCTCCACTGCCGCCCTCCGCGCAGGCTCCGTCATCCAACTTCCGACGGCGCCGCGGCCCAGTCAGGCGCGGCCTCCTGCAGCCCAGCCTTCCGGACCCCTGCCTCCCGGGCCGCGGAACACCGCTGACGGCCGGCCCCCTGCCCTGCGGGTGGTCGATGAGGACCGTGACGTGTGCGCGTTCTGCCGGTCTACCGTGCAGGCTGCCGTGGAGGTCCTCGCCGGCACGCGTCCCGCGCAGCAGCTCTCCCGCCGGCTGGACGAACGCTGCATGGCGGCCCTGCAACACCGGGCTGCGCTGACCCGCCGTGTGGCCTCCGGCCCCTCCCCCACGGCCGGTCGGCTGCACCGGAATCCGTGCGTGCGCTCCGTGCGAGCCTGCCGGGTGTCGGAGGACGTCTACGAGGCAAGCGCCGTGGTCTCGGACGAGCTTCGTGTCCGGGCCGTCGCCCTCCGGCTCGAACGCAGCAGGCTCGTGTGGCGGGTGACCGTGCTTGAGATCGGGTGACGTTGCGCCGGAACCCGGGAAAGGAGGAGGCAACAAAAAGCGGGGCCGGAACAGTTCGTTCCGGCCCCGCTTCGGCGCTCAGGAAAAGTCCCGGCGGCTGCTAGCGGTTCCTAGCGGCGCTTCTTCTTGTTGGCGCGGCGCGGCGGCTCCTGCGCTGCGGCCTTCGCCGGGTTGCCGGAGCGGCCCGAAGACTTGGCCTCGACCCGGGTCTGCGCTGCGCCGTCCTCGCCCGGCGCCGTGTACTGCAGCGTGGCGGGCTTCTCCGGCGCTTCCAGTCCGGCGGCATGGATCTGCGGTTCGACGTGCTCGGTGTGCTGGCCCGCGGCGTCGTCCACCACAACGTCCTGCGCCGGGGTCACCTCGACCTCCAGGTTGAACAGGAAGCCCACGCTTTCCTCGCGGATCGCTTCCATCATCGCCTGGAACATGGTGAAGCCTTCACGCTGGTACTCGACCAGGGGATCGCGCTGGGCCATGGCCCGCAGGCCAATACCTTCCTTGAGATAGTCCATCTCGTAGAGGTGTTCCTGCCACTTGCGGCCGATCACGGACAGGACCACACGGCGCTCGAGTTCGCGCATGCTCTCGGAGCCGATCATCTCTTCACGGGCCTGGTAGACCAGGCGGGCGTCGGAGAGGATCTCTTCCTTCAGGAACTCCACGGTAATCCGCGATTTCCCGCCGGCTTCATCGATCACGTCGCGGGGCGAGAAGCTGACCGGGTAGAGCGTCTTCAGGTTCGTCCACAGCAGGTTGAAGTCCCAGTCGTCACCGGTGCCCTCGGCCGTGGCCTCGTCGATGAAGGCGGTGATCGTGTCTTCGAGGAAGTACTGGACCTTCTCGTGCAGGTCGTCGCCTTCGAGGATCCGGCGGCGGTCGCCGTAGATTGCCTCGCGCTGGCGGTTCAGGACGTCGTCGTACTTCAGGACGTTCTTGCGCTGTTCGGCGTTGCGTCCCTCCACCTGGCCCTGGGCCGAGGCGATAGCCCGGGAAACCAGCTTGGATTCGAGGGCGACGTCGTCGGGCACGGAGCTGCTCATCAGCCGCTCGGCGGCGCCGGAGTTGAACAGACGCATCAGGTCGTCCGTCAGCGACAGGTAGAAGCGGGATTCACCCGGGTCGCCCTGTCGGCCGGAGCGGCCGCGGAGCTGGTTGTCGATGCGGCGGGACTCGTGTCGCTCGGTTCCCAGGACGTAGAGGCCGCCGAGGTTGAGGACCTCCTCGTGCTCATCCTTGACGGCCTGCTTCGCCGCTTCGAGGGCGTCGGGCCACGCGGCCTCGTATTCCTCGGAATTCTCCTCCGGATCGAGCCCGCGCTTGGCGAGTTCGGCGACGGCGGTGAATTCGGCGTTGCCGCCGAGCATAATGTCGGTACCGCGGCCGGCCATGTTGGTCGCGACCGTCACGGCTCCCTTGCGGCCGGCCTGGGCCACGATCGAGGCTTCACGGGCGTGGTTCTTGGCGTTCAGGACCTCGTGGCGGACGCCTTCCTTGGCCAGCAGCCGGGACAGGTATTCGCTCTTCTCCACACTGGTGGTGCCCACGAGGACCGGCTGCCCGTTTTCGTGCCGTTCGGCGATGTCCTTGACAACGGCGTCGAATTTGACGGTCTCGTTCTTGTAGACCAGGTCGGCCTGGTCGATGCGCTGCATGTCCCGGTTGGTGGGGATCGCGACGACGCCGAGCTTGTAGGTGCTCATGAATTCGGCGGCTTCGGTTTCGGCGGTACCCGTCATGCCGGCCAGCTTGTCGTACATGCGGAAGTAGTTCTGCAGGGTGACCGTGGCGAGCGTCTGGTTCTCGGCCTTGATCTCGACGCCTTCTTTGGCCTCGATCGCCTGGTGCATGCCCTCGTTGTAGCGGCGGCCGGCCAGGATGCGGCCCGTGTGCTCGTCCACGATCAGGACTTCGCCGTCGAGGATGACATAGTCCTTGTCCCGCTTGAACAGTTCCTTGGCCTTGATGGCGTTGTTCAGGAAACCGATGAGCGGGGTGTTGGCGGACTCGTAGAGGTTGTGGATGCCGAGGTAGTCCTCGACCTTCTCAATGCCGGCCTCGAGGACACCAACGGTGCGCTTCTTCTCGTCGACTTCGTAGTCCGTGTCGGGCTGAAGCCGCAGGACCACCTTGGCGAACTCGCTGTACCAGCGGTTCGTGTCGCCCTGGGCCGGGCCCGAAATGATAAGCGGGGTCCGGGCCTCGTCGATGAGGATGGAGTCCACTTCGTCGACGATGGCGAAGTTGTGGCCGCGCTGGACCAGCTCGGACTTGTCCCACGCCATGTTATCGCGCAGGTAGTCGAAGCCGAACTCGTTGTTGGTGCCGTACGTGATGTCCGAGGCGTACTGTTCACGGCGGACAGCCGGATCCTGGTTGGACAGGATGCAGCCGCTGGTCAGGCCCAGGAACCGGTAGACGCGGCCCATCAGGTCCGACTGGTACTCGGCGAGGTAGTCGTTCACCGTGATGACGTGGACGCCCTTGCCGGCGAGGGCGTTGAGGTAGGCCGGCGCGGTCGCGACCAGGGTCTTACCTTCACCGGTCTTCATTTCAGCGATGTTGCCCAGGTGCAGGGCGGCGCCGCCCATCAGCTGGACATCGAAGTGGCGCATGCCGAGGGTCCGGGACGACGCTTCACGGACAGCAGCGAAGGCCTCCGGCAGCAGGTCATCGAGCTTTTCGCCGTCGACGTGGCGGGCACGGAGACGGTCCGTCTCTTCGCGCAGCTCTGCGTCGGTGAAGGTCTTGAAGGAGCTTTCCAGGGCATTGATGGAATCGGCATAGTTCCGCAATTGCCGCAGGGTTTTTTTGTCACCCGTACGGAGAAGTTTTTCGATAAGTGATGCCACGTGAAATTGCTCCCAGTCTCAAGCTGCCGAATTCCGGCGTGTTTAGTCTACGGGAGAGACGCAGGGCGGGACGCGCCTGTTCCCTCAGAGCGGATGCAGTCCGGCCACGGCCCGCCCGAGCGCCGGTGCCAGGTCCCCCACGGGGGCTACAACGACCCGGTCCAGCTCCAACCACTCTGCCATGAGCTGCAGTTCTTCGGCGAGTTCGACGGCGGTATCCGCCGGCGCGCCGGGCTCGGCGTGACTGGCCCGGGCAAGGAGGCTCCCCGCCGCGCGGTCAGCTTTGAGATCCACGCGGGCAACGATTTCGTCCCGCAGCAGGAACGGCAGCACGTAGTACCCGTACCGCCGTTTTGCCTCCGGCGTGTAGATCTCGATCCTGTAGTGGAATCCGAAGAGCTCCTCCAGCCGGCGGCGCTCAAAGACAAGGGAATCGAACGGGCTCAGCAGTGCCCGGCCGTTGGCCGCGCGGGGCAGCCCGGCGTCGGCGTGGCGGTAGAGGGGCCGGTTCCAGCCCGCCACCGTGACCGGTTCCAGGCGTCCGTCCTCCACGAGCTGCTCGACGGCAAGGGCGGCGTCACGCTGTGGGGTCCGGAAGTAGTCGGCGAAGCACCGGACGGTGCCGATCCCGTGGGCCTGCGCCGCGGCGTCGATAAGCCGGAGCATCGCTCCGGCCGCATCAGGTTCCGGGCCGGCGCCGGCCATGCCCTCGGCCGAGGGGGCCAGGATCCGGGAGGTCAGCGTATAGCGGCGCTCGAACGAGTCCGTCCGGGACGCGGCGGAGACCAGCCCTTCCTCGAACAGGTGCTCAAGGACCCTCTTGACGGCGTTCCAGTTCCAGCCCCAGTTGTCCTTGGGCCGTTCCTCGGTGTGACCCAGCCGGGCCGTGAGTTCCGCGGCCGTCAGGGGCCGGCCCGAGGCCAGGGCCGCCAGGACCCGCTGGGCCACCTCGCTGCGCAACTCCGGGTCCATGGCGTGCGCGCCGACCCATTTGCGGCGCTGCCACTGCACTAGGTCCTGGAAGTGCTCGGGGCGGATGAAGCTCGCTTCGTGGGCCCAGTACTCCATCATCCGGCGCGGGTGGGTGCCCGCCATCCGGTTCAGGATGGACCGGTCGTAGTTGCCGAGCCGGGAGAAAAACGGGAGGTAGTGGCTGCGGGAGAGCACGTTGACGGAATCAATCTGGACCAGGTGCAGCCGGGCAAAGGTCCGGCCCACCGCCCGTGCGCTCACGGGTGCGGTGGGCCGGACCTTGTCCAATCCCTGGGCTGCCAGTGCGATCCGCCGGGCCTGCTTGAGGCTCAGCGATGCGGGCACGTCATTCCCTTCGTCGAATGGTCACCAGCTCACGCGCTGGCCGGCTCATCCTCTGAACGATAGGCGATGATCTTCTCCTCCAGGGCCGCCGCGCCGGGCTCGCACGTCTGGTCCAGGCTGATCACACCGTACGTCCAGCCTTCACGGCGGTAAACGACCGACGGGGCCTTCGTCTCCTTATCCACGAACAGGTAGAAATCGTGGCCTACAAGTTCCATATTGTCGACGGCGTCGTCGAGCGTAAGGGAGGAGGCGGGGAACACCTTGCGGCGGATCAGTACGGGCGAATCGCCGGCCGGGATGTCGTTCTCGACGTCGTACGGCGACTTCTCGGCCGCCGGCGACTGTGGTGCCCGGCTGGCTTCCTCGTAGATGGGCTCGCTGGTGCTGGCCGGCTCCAGGGTAGCCGTGGCCTCGGTGACCGACTTCGGCGTGTGCCGGCCGTGGTGGACCTTCTTGCGGTCCTTGGCCCGGCGCAGCCGCTCGAGAAGCTTGTTGTAGGCCAGGTCGAAAGCCGCAAACTTGTCCGCCGCGCTGGCCTCTGCACGGATCACGGGGCCGCGCCCCAGCACGGTCAGCTCAACAGTGAGCAGTTCTGCCGTCTGCCGGGCTTTGGTCTCCTTGGAAACCTTGGCGTCCACCCTCTGGACCTTGTCCCCCAGTGATGCGATCTTCGAGATCTTCTCGTCGGCGTATTCGCGGAACCGGTCCGAGACTGTCAAGTTGCGACCGCTGATCATGAACTCCATGGTGCCCTCCAAATGACTTCGGTGACACGACAGCGGCACTTCCGGGGGCTTGTCTGACGGACAGTCGAGCCCCTTTCCGAGCCGCTATCGACAGGTACATCTGTTCTTGGTACCCATGTTCGACGTTAGTTCATAGGCCCCTGTTATTCATCTCTTTTTGGTTTATTTTTTTCCTTTCCTCCGGCGTTCCGC
This sequence comes from Arthrobacter sp. 10T416, assembly GCF_056394165.1. Classification (NCBI taxonomy): domain Bacteria; kingdom Bacillati; phylum Actinomycetota; class Actinomycetes; order Micrococcales; family Micrococcaceae; genus Arthrobacter; species Arthrobacter sp. 10T416. Next base: position 142,926 of record NZ_JBFTHI010000002.1, read on the forward strand.
GCCATGTCGAGGGCGGACGCCGCAAAGTCGCCATGAGCCGGCGGGCGTGTCGCAGCGAGCACGACGGCGCCGCGCACCAAAGCCCCCGCGGCACGTAGCGCACGCGCTGCCTCGGACAGTGTGGCACCGGTGGTCAGGACGTCGTCCACCACAATGCAGGGCCGGCCGGAGAGTGCCACCCGGCCGAAAGTTCGCCTGGCCCGCATGGAACCGCGCACCCGTCGTGACCGGGCCACGCGGTCCAGGCCCTTTTGCCCGCCGCGCCAGCTTGCCGTGGATCCGGCGGCGGGAAGTCTGCCGAGGGGCCGTGACTGGCGGAGCACGTCGGCGACCTCGGCTCCGGCGAGGCCGGGGTGCGGCCCGGCGCGGGCAAGGAGGAGGTGGACGGGGCTGAATCCGCGGCGCCGGAAGGCGGCGGCGCTGGTGGGCACCGGCACCAGCAGGAGCCCCTGGGTCCGCCCCGCCGCCGCGGCGACGGCTGCGGCGAGTGCCCTGGCCAGTTCAGTCCCCAGTTGGCGCTGGCCATGCCTCTTGAAGGACAGGAGGGCCTGGGCCAGCTCGCCGCGGTATACCCCGGCTGCTACCACCGGCAGCAGGACGGATCCGTCCATGTCCATCAGGGCCGGGGCCCGGCCCTCGGCCCGGAACGGACGCCGGGTCAGTTGCCGGAGCTGGTGGGCGCAGACGGCGCAGATCGTCTTGTCCTCGGCACCGCAGCAGACGCATTCCACCGGCGCGGCCAGGGCCAGCAGTTCTGCGGCGGCAGCGCTTGTCCGGTCCGCCAGCCGGGCAGCCCAGCCGGCGTGTTCGGCACGGTGCTTCGAGGCCGGTACTTCCGGCGCGAGGTCGGGGTCGGGGCGCGGGTGCCTGCTCATGTTCCAAGCGTGGCCGCCACGGGCTTCCTCAGGGAAGCGGCGCCCGCGGCCATGTGGACAACCGGACGCGCCAAGTTGCCGGGCGCCAGCCAGGTGCGCGCCCGAGCGAGGTCAGTCAGACGACGCCCGAGGCAGCCCGCGTCAGCCCGGGAAGGCGGGGTCGGTGGCACCCTTGAACTGCGCCGACCAGCCGTTGCCCAACCGCTGGAAGATGCCCTCGGCGGACTGGCCGTAGATCTCCGCCGGACCGTTGCCCGCGCTCAACGCCGTAAGGCCGGGCCAGGGCGCCAGTTGCTGCGGGGCGGCGGCGGTCAGGGACAGCAGCTCGGGGGTGACGTTGCCGCTCCCCGAGCTCTTCATCACCGCGACGGTGGTGTCGTTGACCCAGACTCCGCGGTCCGGGGCCTTGGTGGCCAGCAGGGTAATCGGCGCGGTCAGGTCCCGCGGGGTACCGTCGGCTGTCCGGATGATGCCCGTGATCTGCACGTTGGTCTTGCCGTTGAGCTCGGAAATGACCAGGGCGCGGGTCCCCTCCCGCGAGATCCGGAACTCCTTGACGTTGCGCCCGGCAAGCCATGCCGGTGTGATCGTCACGGCCGGAATGCTCGCCCCCGGCGCGGTCCCGGCCGGATGATAGGCCAGGACTTCGGTGGCCCCGCTGCTTCCGGGACCCGCGGACCAGACCCAGTCGTAGCGGCCGAACGACGGGCGGGAGAGACTGGCCCGCGTCGTGAGCGCACGGGCCGGCTGTCCCGGCAGGATCGAGTACAGGGTGGTCCGCCCGGCGTTGAGGAACGCCGCGGCCTGGGATACCGGGGATTCGGCCGGCATCCGCGGGCCCAGGGCCCGCACGGACTGGATGTCCGGCAGCACACCGACTTTGTTGTTCTCGAAGCGCACGAGGTCGTTGTTGCTGATGGCGATCTGGTGGGCGGGGACGTCCTTGTCGCGTACCGGGGGCAGCACCGTTCCGTCGTCCTCGACCCGCACCAGGTCCTGGTTCGCGCGAAGCTCGACGTTGATCACGTCCGGCTGGCTGCGGAACGTTAGCGCCAGCTGGGTCTGCATCCGCAACCGGTCCTCATTGGAGGCATCCGTCAGCTCTTTCGCGGTGAGGTCCACCTGCGCCGCGCCGGAGACCACGGGCACGGATTCACGCGCCAGTTTCATGCCCGACGGGAAGGCACTGACCACGGCCCCCTTCAGGTACGGCGCGGGACCGCCCAGCAGGGCGCTGGCCATGGCCTTAACGGTCTTCTTCTTGATGAACCAGCGCATGTCCGGGACCGCGTAGGTAAACGTGGGGTCGTAGAAGTAGATGGGGTACGCGCCGTAGATGACCTTGAAGGTCTCCTCCGGGATGGCCGTGCCGTCCGGAATCTCCGCGATCCGCCACTCGCCGTCGACCTTCGTCACCGTCGCCGGGATGCTCTCCTTGGACCCGGGCGGCAGCGGTGTGGCGATGCCGTCGGCGTCCACCGTGTAGGCCAGGTCCAGTTCGTAGTTGAAGACGTTTTCGACGGCGGTCCGCACCACCCGGGCGGACCGGAAAACCAGGACCCGCTGGTCCGGCTTCCACTTCACCGATGAGGCCTGGGTGAGGTACTGCCGGGCCACGGCGTAGTCGTCCTCGTAACCGCTGCCGGCGAGGTAGAAGTCCTCGATCACAGCTTCCGGCCCGGCTCCGGCCCGGGGGGCCACGGGGAAGAAGACAGGGGCGTTATTCGGTTTGCCGGCGCTCTCATCGGTGCTCTTGCCCACCGGTCCGGAGCGCGGAATCTGCGCGCAGGACGTCAGGAGCACCAGGACGACCGCCAGCAGGGCCGCGGCAGCGCCGTTGAACTTCCGGGCACCGCTCATGGCCGCTCCTCCGTGGTGTCGTGGCCCGGCCCCGCCGGCCGGGGGTGGGTGAGCGCCTGGTCCAGCAGCAGCATTGTCCGTTCGGGCACGACGCCGGCGGGCCCGACGTCGGCCGGCTCCAGCTGGAGCGGCGACCGGGTGATGGCTTCGCCCTGGCGCAGCGGCAGCGTGAGGCGGAAGTTTGACCCGCTGCCCTTGCTCCCCCAGGCCTGCAGCCAGCCATTGTGCAGTTTGGTGTCCTCGGTCGCGATGGAGAGCCCCAGGCCGCTGCCGCCGGTGGTCCGGGCCCGGGCCGGGTCGGCCCGCCAGAAACGGTCAAACACGCGGGCTGCTTCAGCGCTGGTCATCCCGATCCCGTGGTCACGGACGGCCACCGCGACGGCGGTTCCGTTGGCCGCGACGGAGACGTTGACCGGCCTGCCCTCACCGTGCTCGAGGGCGTTCAGGATCAGGTTGCGCAGGATCCGGTCGATGCGCCGGTCATCCATATCAACGACGATGCTGCCCGCAGGGGCGTTCAGCGTCACCTCCGAGCCGTACTCGGCGGCCACGGGCGCAACCCCCTCGATGACGTGCGAGATGAGCTGGATGATATCGGTGGGTTCGGCGTCGAGCATGGCGACGCCGGCGTCGAACCGGGAGATCTCCAGCAGGTCCGCCAGCAGCGACTGGAACCGTTCCACCTGGTTGTACAGGAGCTCGGCGGAGCGCTTGTTGATCGGGTCGAAGTCGTCGCGGGCGTCGTACAGCACCTCCGCGGCCATCCGGACGGTGGTCAGCGGTGTCCGGAGCTCGTGGGAAACGTCGGAGACAAACCTCTGCTGCATCTGGGAAAGGGTGGCCAGCTGGGTGATCTGCTCCTGCAGGCTGGCGGCCATGTGGTTGAAGGAGGCACCCAGCCGGGCGACCTCGTCCTCGCCCTTGACCACCATGCGTTCCTGCAGTTGCCCTGCCGCCAGTTTTTCGGACACGACGGCGGCATGGCTGACGGGGCTGACGACGTTGCGGGTGACGTACCAGGCGACGGCGCCGATCATCAGGGCCAGCGCGGCGGCACCGGCCAGCAGGACGTTCTGGATTTCGTCCAGGGTCTTCTGCGCGGAGTTGAGGTCGTAGATGAGGTACAGCTCGTAGACGGTGCCGTTGAACGTCACCTTGTTGCCGACGGCGATCCCGGGACGGTCCTCGGTGCCCACCGGAAATTCGGTGGAGGCCCAGTACTGGTCTTTTCCGGAGTCCTGCACAGCCTTGCGCAGGTCCGTGGGGATGACGCTGATGGTCAGCTGATCCGAGGCCCGGGATTCGACCCAGCGGTTCCGCGGCTTGGTCTGCTCGGGCATCGCTTCGAAGACATAGCGGCGCTGGATCACCGAGCCGCGGCCCTCCACGGCGTTGAGCGTGTCGTAGACCAGGGTGATAACGCTCGACTGGTCGGTGACCTGGGCGCCATCGAACGTGTCCTGGACCTGCTTGACGTTATAGCGGGTCTCGGACTCGGCCTGGGCCAGCCGCTCCTGGAAGAGGTTGTTGGCGATCTGGTTCGAGAGATACGCGCCGACGACGGCAAAGGACCCGATCGCGAGCATCAGGGTGGTCAGCACCGTGCGGAATTGCAGGGACCGCCGCCAGCGCCGTTGCACGGCCCTTAGCAGGTACCGGATTCCGGGCAGCACCCTCGAGATGCCGGTGCGGACCAGCCGGACGACGCGGGCGGTGACGATCCGCGCCCGGCGTGCCCAGATCCGCGCCCGGAACAGCGGGGACTGACCCGGCGGCGGCACACTCTCCGGGCCGGAGTCGGCCGGCGGCACACTCTCCGGACCGGGAACGGGGTGGCCGTCCGACGGTTCAGGAACCTGCTTTATAGCCGACACCACGGACCGTCAATACAACTTCAGGGGCTTCCGGATCGCGTTCAATCTTTGACCGCAACCGCTGGACGTGGACGTTGACCAGCCTGGTGTCGGCCGCGTGGCGGTAGCCCCAGACCTGTTCCAGCAGCAGTTCACGGGTGAAGACCTGCCACGGTTTGCGGGCCAGGGCCACGAGGAGGTCGAATTCGAGCGGGGTGAGCGAGATCCGCTTGCTGTCACGGCTGACAACGTGGCCCGCGACGTCGATCGTGACGTCGGCAATGCGCAGCGTTTCGGGGGCTTTCTGGTCGCCGGGGCGCAGGCGGGCCCGGACCCGGGCGACAAGTTCGGCCGGCTTGAACGGCTTGGGGACATAATCGTCCGCACCGGACTCAAGGCCACGCACGACGTCGGAAGTATCGGACTTGGCGGTCAGCATCACGATCGGAACGTCTGACTCGCCGCGGATCTGGCGGCAGACCTCAATGCCGTCCATGCCCGGGAGCATAAGGTCCAGCAGAACCAGGTCGGGCTTGGATGAGCGGAACACCTCCAGGGCCTGGCTGCCGTCCGCGCAGAATACGGGGTCAAAGCCGTCATTGCGCAGCACAATGCCGATCATCTCGGCCAACGCCTCGTCATCGTCCACTACCAAAATCCGTGCCTTCATAGCTTATATATTCCCCTATTGAAATGGCTTTGTCGTATTCGGGCCGTTCCCGGCATGGCGCGGGGGACGGGGCACGGCGCGGCCGGCGGAGCGTCCCGGCTGGTAATGGCACGGCCCGAATCGGCCCGGGTACTTGCCGCCGGCCGTCGAAACTATAGGCTGGGGTCACGTCTGGCCCCGGGCACGCGCCCGGGCACGGGTTCGCAACGGCGCCAGCGCCGTGTCCGCGTGTGTCCGGTAGGCAATTTCTTGGGGAGGAAAGCTTGTCCGAGCAGGAGCAGGGCGGACCGCAGCAGTGGGGCGGCGCACCGCAGTGGGGCCAGCCGCCGACCGGGCCCGGACAACAGCCCGCCCAACATCCGGCATGGGGGTCCGCCCCACAGTGGGGCCAGCCGCCGCAGTGGAATCCCACGCCGCAGTGGGGCCCTCCGGGTCCCGGCCATGGCTTCGGTGGCCCGGGCGGCATGGCACCACCCGGCCACTCCCCCTACGGCCAGCCGCGCTACGTTGCCCCGCCAAAGCCGGGCATTGTCCCGCTGCGCCCCCTGATGTTCGGCGAAATCCTGGACGGCGCCTTCCAGACCGTCAGGCGGAACCCCGCCGCCATGCTGGGGGCCGGAATCATCGCCCAGTCGCTGGCCTCAATCATGTCGGCGCTCATCGAGGGCGGCGCCCTCTTCGGCGCCACGAGCGCCCTGTCGCTGCGCGGCCCGGGCTTTTCGCAGGCCATGGCACTCACCCTGGGCACTGCAGCCGCCATCGGCGCGCTGCTATCGCTCCTGTCAGTGCTGATCTCCGTCGTGATGCAGGGGGCCATGGCCGTTCCCGTCGCCCGGGCGCTGTTGAACCGGCGCACAGGGTTCCGCCAGATGTGGGTCCTTGCACGGTCCCGGACCGGCGCGCTGCTGGGGCTGGCCGGCGTGCTGATCCTGGGAACGGTGGCCGTCATCGCCGTCGGCGTGCTGGTGACGGTGCTGTCGGCGGCCGTGATGGACCGCGCGGCCGTGCCGGTGATGGTGCTCCTGGTTTTCGGGCTGTTCATTGCCATGCTGTGGCTCGGCATCCGGTTCTCCGTCGCGCCGGCCGCGATTGTGGTTGAAGAACTCGGCACGTTTGCCGGACTCCGCCGCTCGTGGCAACTCACCGGGAGGAACTGGTGGCGGATCCTCGGTGTGACAATTGTGGTGGGGATCCTGGTCGGCGTCCTGACCCAGATCGTCCTCCTGCCCGTCCGCCTTGCGACGAACGGCATCGCTGCCACGGTTTTCGCCCAGGGTGGGGAGGCCGAAACCCACACGGTTGGGGTCGTGGCTGCGGTCGTGGGCACGGTGGTGACCGCACTGGTTGCCGCCGTCGGCTTCGCTTTCCAGACCTCGACGGCGGCCCTGCTCTATGCGGACTTGCGGATGCGCAAGGACGGACTGGACCTGGACCTCCTGCGGCAACTTGAGACAGGCAGCGACCCTGCGGGCGTGCCGGGACGCGGTGCAACGGTGATTCAGGGTGACCCGTCCGCCTGGGCCCGGCCGCCGTTCGGCCCCCCGCCGGTCCGGTGATGACGACCGCCCCCGGGAGGGCCCTGGACCAGGCAGTGGCCGTTCTGGCCACGCACTTTCAGCCAGAGCCTCCGGTACTTCCCGGCCGGGAGGAGGCAAGCCGCTGGGCCGCCGAAGAACTCGCCAAGGACCCCTATGTTGCCGCGCAACCCAGCTGGCTGGACGAGGCCCTGGCCAACTTCGCCCGGTGGCTGCGTTCGCTGACCGGAGACGGCACCCCGGGGGCTGACGGCGGCTACGGCGTCCCGCTGCTGCTGCTGATCGCCGCTGTGGTGATAACCGTCGCCATCGTGGTGGTCCGGCCACGGCTGAACGCCCGGCGGGCACCGGCCAAGGAGGTTTTCGATGCCGCTCCAGCGTTGACGCCGCAAATGCACCGGGACCGCGCCGCGGCGGCGGCCGCCCGGGGAGAGTGGTCCACGGCCGTTATTGAACAGTTCCGGGCCATCGTACGTGCGGCCGAGGAGCGGACCGTCCTGGACCCGCTGCCGGGCCGGACAGCAGACGAGGTCGCTGCCAGGCTGGGCCGCGCCTTTAGTGCCTACGCCCGGGACCTTGAGGACTCAGCGCGCACCTTCGACGCCGTACGCTACGGCGGCGCCGGCGCCGCGCCGCAGGACCATGAGGCACTGGTCCGGCTCGACGCCGCCCTGGCGGACACAGCGCCCGACTATCAGGGCACCGGCCCTGACGTCCTGGCCAGGCCGCTGTGACCGGAACCGCCGTCGCCACCCCCGGCTCCCCCGTGCCCCCTCCGGCCGCCGTCCGCAGCTGGCTCCGCCGGCACCGCACCTGGACCGTCCTCGGCGTCGTCTTCGTCGCCGCCCTGGTCCTGACGGCGGTCATCCAGCTCCGGCCACACGGCGACCAGGAAGCCCTCTCCATTCGGAACGCCGCCCCGGACGGGGCGCGCGCGGTCGCGGAAATCCTTGGCCGGCACGGCGTCGCCGTCGAACAGTCGGCGTCATTCGAGTCCACGCGGCAGGCCATCGAGAATGCCCGGCGCGCCGGCGAGGGTTCCGCTGTCCTGCTCTACGACGCGAACGGCTACCTGGGCCGTGACCAGCTGCGCTACCTCTCCGCCGCCGCGGACCGGCTGGTGGTGGTGACCCCGCGGCTCAATACCCTGCTGGGTCTGGACTCCGGGATCCGGCAATCGGGAGTGGTCCGTGACGGCACCGGGTCCCTCGAACCGCGCTGCGGCGAACCCGACCCGACCGCGGCCGGCGCCGTTTCCGCCGGTGACGGTTTCCTTTACGACGGGCCCGTGGTCTGCTACGCCCAGACGGAAGGCCGGGGCGGCCTCTATGCCGCCAGCTCCGACGGCCGCCTCCTGGTGCTCGGCAACGGCAAACTCCTGAGCAACGGCGGCCTGGCCACCGAAGGCAACGCCGCGCTGGCGCTGCGGAGTGTCGGCGCGGAACAGCGGCTGATCTGGTACCTGCCGGGAATCGCCGATGTGCCGGCGGCGAAGAAGCCGGTCACCCTGAGTGACCTCGCCGCCCCCTGGACCCGCGTCCTCGGCCCCTGGCTCGCCCTCGTGGCCGTGCTCGCCATGTTCTGGCGCGGCCGCAGGCTCGGCCCGCTGGTGGTCGAGCCGCTCCCGGTGGTGGTGAAGGCCGTGGAAACCGCGGAAGGGCGGGCACGGCTCTACCACGATGCCCGTGCCGTCGACCGGGCCTCCGACGTCCTCCGCGCCGGAACCCTGGTGCGGCTGGCCAAGACACTCAGGCTGGGGCCGGACGCCGGCGCGGCGGCCATCTCCGACGCTGCCGCCCGGCACCTGGACCGGAGCCCCGAGAGCGTCTCCGGCATCCTGGATGCCGAACCCCGAACCGAAGCAGACCTCGTGCGCTGGGCCCAGCAGCTCGAACGACTAGAGAAAGAGGTACACGCGCGATGAACGACTACCCCAGCATCCCTGGCGGCGGAGCAGCGACGGACACCGGCCCGGCAGCCGGCGCCGCAGCCCCGTGGCCGGCGCCCAGGCCGGCGGAGCACCCGGACCCGCCAACCGCGGCACCGGGCCGTCCGGCGGCGGATGGCCACAGTATCGGGGGCGCAGCCCACCACGACCCGGTCCGGCAGGCACTCCTGGACGTCCGGCGGGAGGTCGCCAAGGCCGTCGTCGGGCAGGATGCCACGGTCACCGGGATGCTGATCGCCCTGCTGTGCGGCGGCCACGTGCTCATCGAAGGGGTGCCGGGCGTGGCCAAAACCCTGCTGGTGCGCAGCCTCTCGGCGGCCCTGAGCCTCGACACCAAGCGGATCCAGTTCACCCCAGACCTGATGCCCGGTGACGTCACGGGCTCGCTGATTTACGACTCCAGCACCTCAGAGTTCAGCTTCCGGGAAGGGCCCGTCTTCACCAACATCCTGCTGGCGGACGAGATCAACAGGACCCCGCCCAAAACGCAGGCGTCCCTGCTCGAGGCCATGGAGGAACGGCAGGTCTCCGTGGACGGCGTCTCCCGCCGGCTCCCCGCGCCGTTCATCGTCGCCGCGACCCAGAACCCGGTGGAGTACGAGGGAACCTATCCCCTGCCGGAGGCGCAGCTGGACCGCTTCCTGCTCAAGCTGGCCATGCCGCTGCCCGGCCGCGACGACGAGATTGAGGTCATCCGACGGCACGCGGCCGGTTTCGACCCCCGCGACCTGGCTGCGGCAGGGGTGCGCCCGGTCGCCGGGGCCGCCGAGCTGGAACAGGCGCGGCAGGCAGTTGCCGCGGTCGAGGTGGGCCCGGAGGTCCTCGCCTACATCGTGGACATCGTCCGCGCCACCCGGTCGGCACCGTCCTTCCAGCTGGGCGTCTCACCCCGCGGCGCCGCGGCACTGCTCACCGGGTCGCGTGCCTGGGCGTGGCTCTCCGGGCGGAGCTTCGTCACCCCCGACGATGTCAAAGCCCTCGCCCTGCCCTGCCTGCGCCACCGTGTGGCACTGCGGCCGGAGGCAGAAATGGACGGCGTGCAGGCCGACGGCGTGTTGGGCAGCATCCTCGCCTCCGTGCCTGTGCCCCGCTAAGCCATGGCGATTTCCGGACGGTTCGTGCTGCTGGCGCTGCTGGGAATGGTCCCCGCGCTGCTCTTCCCGGGCTGGCCTTCGGCCGTTGTCGTGATGCTGTTGCTGGCGGCCGTCCTGCTGGCCGATCTGGTCCTGGCGGCGCCGCTGCGCCATGTCTCGGTGCAGCGCGGGGATCCCGGCAGTGTTGCGCTCACCGGTTCGGCGGAATCGGTGCTGACGGTGGCGAACACGGGCCGCCGGGCCCTGCGCGGACTGGTCCGCGACGCCTGGCAGCCGTCGGCCGGCGCGCAGAATCCCCGCCAGCACCTGAACGTGCCCGCCGGCGAACGCCGCCGGATGGCGGTGACCCTGCGGCCGACCCGGCGCGGCGAGCTCGCCGCAGCGCATGTAACGGTCCGGGCGTTTGGCCCGTTGGGCCTCGCCGCCCGGCAGCGCACCCTCCCATGTCCCGGTTCGTTACGCGTACTGCCGCCGTTCCATTCCCGCCGGCACCTGCCGTCCAAACTGCGCCAATTGCGGGAACTCGACGGCAAGGCCGCAGTCCAGATCCGCGGTGCCGGCACGGAGTTCGATTCGCTGCGCGACTACGTGCGTGGTGATGACGTGCGTTCCATCGACTGGCGCGCCACCGCCCGCCGCTCCGCCGTCGTTGTCCGGACCTGGCGGCCGGAACGGGACCGTCGCGTCGTGGTCCTGCTCGACACCTCGCGGACGGCCGCCGCCCGGATTGCCGACGAGCCGCGGCTGGACACCGGGATCGAGGCAGCCCTGCTGCTGGCCGTCCTGGCCGAACGGGGCGGCGACCGGGTGGATTTCCTCGCCTTCGACCGCCGGGTGCGGGCCAGGGCAGGCTCGGCGGCCAAGGGAAACCTCCTGGGGCAGCTGGTCCAGGCCATGGTCCCCCTCGAAGCGGAGCTCATTGAGCTCGACTGGAGCCAGATTCCCGGCCAGATCCGCTCCGTTTCGGCGCACCGTTCGCTGGTGGTGCTGCTGACCGCGCTCGACGGCGGCGCCCCGGAGGAGGGGCTCCTCCCGATGGCGGCCCAGCTGGCGCAACAGCACGTGGTGGTGGTGGCCGCTGTCCGCGACCCGGTGCTCGGCGAGATGCTCCAGGAACGGTCCACCGCCAGCGGGGTCTTCCGCGCCGCGGCGGCCGAACGTGCGCTGCTGGAACGCGAAGCGGTCAGCGCCCAACTGCGCCAGGCCGGCGTCGAGGTGGTCGACGCCGAACCCGCGCAACTGCCGCCGGCCCTCGCCGACGCGTACATTCGGTTGAAAGCCGCCGGTAGGCTGTGACCCCAGGAGGATGATGTGAGCACCTACGACCCGATCTACCAGCTTGGCCTGGGGCCGGACTTTGCCCTTCTGCAGCCTGAGCTGCAGGAGTACTTTTCCCTCACCCCGGGGTCGGGGCATTACGGCGTGGGCGAGGGCGTCTTCGACGTCGTCGGCTGCCGCCAGTCCTGGTTGCGGCCGCTGCTGCGGCTCGCCACCGGTGAGCAGGCGTTTTTCCCGGAGTACGGCGAGGGCATCAGGTTCCGGATCGAGAACCACGCCCATCTGGACCCCTTCGGCCGCTCGAGCCTAACCGCCCGCCGCGAGATCTTCTTCCCGCAGACCACCCGGATCTTCCAGGACACCACCAGCGCCGATTCCTCGTCCGGGTCCACCCGGCTGGTGGACTACGTGGGCCGTTACCGCCGGCTGATCACTGACCTCAACCTCAGCGTCACGCCCGAGGGGAGGCTGCGTGGCGTGTCCGAGGCATCCCGGCTGTTTGTCGGGCCGGTCCGGATCCCGTTGCCGGCAGCCCTCGACGCCAAGGCCTACGCCGAACAGTGGTGGGAGCCGGTTGAGGGACGGCACCGGATCCAGGTCAAGGTGATCCAGCCGCAGATTGGGCTGGTGTTGGTGTACGCCGGGCACTTCGATTACCGGCTGGAACCCTATCCGGCCGGGGCGGCGGCACCGGGCCAATTGCCCGCGCACGCCCGGCCGGACCGCTGGGAGAGCCGCGTCTAAGGGGCGCTCGTCCGGAGGCCGTCTCCGGGCCCTAGCCGAGGGCGAGCTGGTTCAGTCCGTCGGCCAGTTGGGTCAGCCGGGTCAGCACGGCCGTCGCGGACGACGGCGTGTGGCCGGCGAGCCCGCCGGAGGGCGTGACGCGCACCGCGCCCAGCGACTCAGGCATAAGGCCGAGCTGGCGCCAGGGGCGCCAGAGCGTTTCTACCGCCTGTGGCACCCGCTGCAGCCCCGCCGTCGGGTCATCGACTGGCAGGACTCCTGCCCAGAGTCGTTTCCCGGCCTCGACGGCGCCTGCGAGCTGCTCCCACTGGCGTGATGTGAGGGCCCTCAGGGGCACCGCGATGCCGTCCGCTCCGGCCGCCAGGATCCGGTCAAACGGGGCCTCGATCTCCGGCACCGCGATGACGATCTCGGCGGCGCCGGCGGACCGCAACGCGTCCACCACCAGCCGCCAGGATTCGGTGACCTCCGACCCCGCGACCGACCGCAGGGTGCGGTAGCCGCTGGATGTCGGGATGGTGCCGGCCATCACGGCGGCGATGTCCGGTTCATCGAGCTGGACCACCAGCCGGGCTCCTGGGGCCGCGGTGGCCAGCCTGGCCAGGTGGGCACCAACGCCGGCAGCGAGCGACGCCGAAAGATCGCGGCGGGCGCCGTGGTCGATCAGGGCACGTTCGCCGTTGTGCAGGTGCAGCCCCGCGGCGAGGCTGAGCGGTCCGCGAAGCTGGAGCTTCAGGTCTGCGGCCGGGGAGTCTTCCGCCCCGATCACGTCGGCGAGGACGTTGATGTCGGTCGAGAGGGCCGAGCGCGCCCGGGTGAGGTCCTTCCCTGGCCGGTCGACCAGGCGCCAGCCGAAGGGCTGGGCGTCCACGGCGAGGCCTTCGAGCACCGAGGCGGTCCGGCCCAGCGCGTCGGAGCCCACGCCGCGGTCCGGGAGTTCGGCGAGGAAGGGCAGGTGCGGGCTGCCCAGCTCCCCACGGATGATGCGGGCGGCCTCGACCGGGTCCTCGCCCGGCCACGGGCCAAGGGCGGTGGCCGTGACCTGGCCCGGAAAAGCAGCCACGCCTAGGCCTCGGCGGCCAGGGCGGAGTCCGCGGAGGCACCCGAGCGGTGGGCGGCGGCCTGGTGGTCCTCGGCGATCGCCTCATGGTGGCGGATCACCTCGCCGATGATGAAGTTCAGGAATTTTTCGGCAAAGGCCGGGTCCAGGTGCGCCTCGGCGGCGAGCCGGCGCAGCCTGGCGATCTGGGCCGTCTCACGGCCCGGGTCTCCTGCCGGGAGCTTGTGCGTGGCTTTGAGGAAGCCGACCTTCTGGGTGGCCTTGAACCGTTCGGCGAGGAGGAACACGAGGGTGGCATCAATGTTGTCGATGCTGGACCGGATCGACAGCAGCTCCGCCATCACCAAGGGGTCAACGTGCCCGGCGAGGGAACTGGCCGCGGGGTCGTAGCTGTCGGTGTCAGGGAGGTTCTGGTTCTGCTCGGTCATTGATCCAGTCTAGGGGCAGGCGGGCAATTGCTTCCCGGTGTTAAGCGGGCGCGGCCGGCCGTTTGGCCGGCCCCTTGCGGGCAACGAAAAGGGTATGCCCGCCGTTCGCAGTGAACGGCGGGCATACCCCTTGTGCACGGAAAGCGGCTCAGTGCCCGCTAGGCGCCGAGCACCGCGCGGAACTCCTCGCGGCGGCGGGCCTGCTCGTCAGGATCCGGGACCGGCAGGGACGCGATCAGCTTCTTCGTGTAGTCATGCTGCGGGTTGCCCATCACCTGGTTACCCAGGCCCTGCTCCACCATCTTGCCCTTGTAGAGGACCCCGACCCAGTGCGAGAGGATGTCCACCACGGCGAGGTCGTGGCTGATGAAGAGGCAGGCGAAGCCGAATTCGGCCTGGATTTCCTTGAATAGCTCCAGCACCTTTGCCTGCACCGAAACGTCTAGTGCCGACGTCGGCTCATCCGCGATCAGCAGCTTCGGGTTCAGGATCAGGGCCCGCGCCAGCGACGCGCGCTGCCGTTGGCCGCCGGAGAGCTCGTGCGGGTAGCGGTCAGCGTAGGCGGCCGGCAACTGCACCGACTCAAGGAGCTCCCGGGTCCGCTGGCGTGCCTGCGCGGGCGTCGGCTTGGTGTGGATGATSAGCGGYTCCGCGATGCASTCACCGATGGTGAGCTGCGGGTTGAACGACGCCGCCGGGTCCTGGAACACRAASCCGATCTGCTTGCGCAGGGGYTTGAARGTGCGYTCCTTGAGATTGAGCATCTCGTAGTCCAGGACCTTCAGGCTTCCGCCGGTGGTCTTGTTCAGGCCCGCGATGGCGCGGCCGATCGTCGTCTTGCCGGACCCCGATTCGCCGACGAGGCCAAAGACCTCGCCCTCGGACAGCGTGAAGTTCACGCCGTCCACGGCCTTGAACGCAGGACTTCCCAGCCGGCCCGGGTACTCGATGGTCAGGTTTTTGGCCTCGACCAGCACCTTGCCGCCCTGGTGGGCGCGTTCGGTCATACCCGCCGAGGCGGAGTTCCGGCCCAGGTGCGGGACGGCGGCCAGGAGCTTCTTCGTGTAGTCCTGCTTCGGCTCGGCGAAGAGCACCCGCGCGCTGGCTTCCTCGACGACGTCGCCCTGGTACATCACGACGACGCGGTCCGCGAGGTCAGCGACCACACCCATGTTGTGCGTGATGAGCACGATCGAGGTGCCGTACTGGTCCCGAAGGTCCCGGAGGAGCTCCAGGATCTCGGCCTGCACCGTCACGTCCAGTGCCGTGGTCGGTTCGTCCGCGACAATGAGCCCCGGATTGAGCGCCAGCGCGGCGGCGATCACGACGCGCTGCTTCTGGCCGCCGGAGAACTGGTGCGGGTAGTAGTTGACCCGGGTTTCCGGATCGGGGATCCCCACCTTCCGCAACGCCTCGATGGCCCGGGCCTTGGCGTCCTTGGCATTGACCTTGCCGCCGCCGGAGTGGCCGGCGTGGGCGCGGATGCCCTCCGCGATCTGCCACCCCACGGTGAACACGGGGTTCAGCGCGGTGGACGGTTCCTGGAACACCATGGCCACGTCGCGGCCCCGGATTTCGCGCAGCTTCGAAGGGCTGACACTGATGACGTTGTTGCCGTTGATCAGCACAGCGCCGGAGCTGATGGCTGTTTCCGGCAGGAGGCCCAGGATGGTCTTGGCCGTGACCGTTTTGCCGGAGCCGGACTCGCCGACGATGGCAACGACCTCGCCGGGGTTGACCTCAAGGCTGACATCCTTCACCGCGTAGACGTCCCCGGCGTCGGTGGCGAAGGTGACCTTCAGGTTGTCGATGTCCAGCACGGGTCCGGCGCTGCGGGCGTGCTGGTCTGAAACGGAGCCGATATTGGTACTCATGAACTGCTCACTTCTGCTGTGGGAGCCGCCTTGGCGCCGGCGGAATCGGGTCCGCCCTTGCCGGAGACAGCCTTCTTGCGGCCGCGCAGGCGCGGATCGTTGAGATCGTTGATGCTCTCGCCGACCAGGGTCAGGCCCACGACGGTGAGGACGATCGCCAGACCGGGGAAGACACCCGTCCACCAGATACCGGAGGTGGTGTCCGCGAGGGCCTTGTTCAGGTCAAAGCCCCATTCGGCGGCCGACGTCGGTTCAATGCCGAAGCCGAGGAAGCCCAGGCCCGCGAGGGTAAGGATGGCTTCGGAAGCGTTCAGCGTGAAGATCAGCGGCAGGGTCCGGGTGGCGTTTTTGTAGATGTGGCGGGACATGATCCGGATGTTGGATGCGCCCACCACCTTGGCGGATTCCACAAAGGGTTCGGCCTTGAGCCGGATGGTTTCGGCGCGGATCACGCGGAAGTACTGCGGGATGAAGACCACGGTGATGGAGATCGCTGCGGCGAGGATGCCGCCCCACAGGCTGGAGCGTCCGCCGCTGATGACGATGGCCATCACGATGGCGACCAGCAGGGACGGGAACGCGTACACGGCGTCGGCAATGACTACCAGGATCCGGTCCAGCCAGCCGCCAATGTAACCGCTGACCAGGCCGAGGATGACGCCGATGAAGATCGACATGATGACGGCGACGATGATGACCATCACCGCTGTCTGCGCACCCCAGACGACCCGGGAGAACACGTCGTATCCGCCCACGGTGGTGCCGAGCAGGTGCCGGCCGCCGGGGGCCTGCTGCGCCGGGAAGTTACCGCCGTCGTCGGAAATCTGGGAGAAACCGTACGGCGCGATCAACGGAGCGAAGATCGCGGTCAGCAGGAACAGCGAGGTCAGGACGAGCCCGGCGACGAGCATGCCGCGCTGCAGGCCGACGCTCTTGTTGAAGTGGGAGACCACCGGCAGGCGCCGGAACCAGGATTCCCTGCGGTTTTCTGCGGCAATAGTTGGTTCGATGCTCATGTCAGTACCTCACGCGGGGGTCGATCAGCGCGGCCACGATGTCCACGATGAAGTTGGTCACGGCCACGATCACGGCGAGCAGCACCACAATGCCCTGGACAGCCACGAAGTCGCGGGCCGTCAGGTAGGTCGCCAGCTGGAAGCCGAGGCCTTTCCATTCGAAGGTGGTCTCGGTCAGGACGGCGCCGCCGAGCATGACCGCGATCTGCAGGCCCATCACCGTGATGATCGGGATGAGGGCCGGCTTGTAGGCGTGCTTGGTGACCAGGCGGAATTCGCTGACGCCGCGTGAGCGTCCGGCTTCCACATAGTCCTTGCCCAGGGTGCCGATCACGTTGGTGCGGACCAGCCGGAGGAAGATGCCGGCAGTCAGCAGGCCGAGGGCGACGGCGGGCAGCACGGCGTGCGCGAAGACGTCACCGAGGGCAGCCATGTTTCCGCTGCGCAGGGCGTCGAGCCAGTAGATGCCGGTGGGCGCCTGCAGCGCGGTGAGTGCCAGTTCCGTGGAGGTCTTGGCCCGGCCCGCGACCGGAAGCCAGCCCAGCCAGACCGAGAACGTCAGCTTCAGCAGCATGCCGGCGAAGAACACCGGGGTCGCGTAGCAGAGGATCGCGAAGATCCGCAGCACGGCGTCGGGAGCCTTGTCCCGGCGGTGAGCGGCGATCATGCCCAGCGGGATGCCCACCAGCAGGGCCACGAGCAGGGCGTTGATGGACAGTTCCAGCGTTGCGGAACCGTACGTGGTCAGCATCTCGGAGACCTGGCGGTTGTCCGAGAGTGTGGTGCCGAAGTTGCCGGTGATGAGCTGGCCCAGGTACTCGAAGTACTGCACCAGGATGGGCCGGTCGTAGCCGGCAGAGTGGATGCGCTCCGCCAGTTGCTCCGGAGGGAGCCGGCCGCCGAGGGCAGCCGTGATCGGATCACCGGTGATCCGCATCAGGAAGAACACGAGCGTGACCAGGATGAAAATGGTCGGGAAGATCAGCAGGAACCTGATCAGGATGTATTGGCCCAGTCCCCCACCGGACGACTTCTTCTTTGTCGGCAATAGGCCGTCGGCGTCGCTTGGCGGCGCCTCAATAAGTGTTGTCATTGGTACCTAAAATCGTGTTTCCGTCGGCTTCGTGGGCTTCGGGAATCGGGTGTCCTGCCCTCAGCAAGAGAGGCGGGACGCCGCGCGGGCGCCCCGCCTCACTGGCTGGTCAGGACCGGATGGGGAATTGACCTACTTGGAAATCACACCAAGACGGGTCTTGAAGGACGCATCCAGGGTCTTTTCGACGCCCTTGACGTCCTTGCCGGCGACCATCAGCTGGGCGCCCTGCAGCAGCGGCAGCGTGGAGAGGTCCTTGGCGACGGCCGTCTGGGCGTCACCGAGTACCTTTTCGCGCTCCGTCTTGTCCACCGTCGTGAGCTGCTTTTTGATCAGATCGGTGACGGCGGCGTTCTCGTAGTGGTTCTTGAGGAAGTTGCCCGGGATGAAGAACGGGGTCAGGTAGTTGTCGGCGTCGGAGTAATCCGGGAACCAGCCGAGCTGGTAGACCGGGTAGACGTCCTTGGTGCGGTCCTTGGAGTAGGTGACCCACTCGGTGGACTGCAGGTCGACCTTGAACAGGCCGGACTTCTCCAGCTGTTCCTTGATCATGGCGTATTCGTCGCCGGAGGACTTGCCGTAGTGGTCCGGGTTGTACTGCAGCTTCAGGGTGACCGGAGCGGTGACGCCGGCGTCGCTGAAGGCCTTCTTGGCCTTGTCCAGGCTGGGCTTGCCGCTGCCGTCGCCGTACATGTCCTTGAGCGGCGTGATGGCGCCGACGAAGCCGTCGGGAACGACGGAGTACGCGGGCAGGTACGTGCCCTTGTAGACCTGGCTGGCGATCGCATCGCGGTCAACGATGTCGGCCATGGCCTGGCGGACGGCGAGAGCCTTCTTCGGGTCGGCGTCAGCGGACTTGGCACCGAACGGCATGGTGTCGAAGTTGAAGACGATGTAGCGCAGTTCGCCACCCGGGCCCTTGTGGACSGTGACCTTGGAGTCCTTCTCGAGGTCGGCGGCGTCGGTTGCGGTCAGGCTGCGGCCGGCGACGTCGATGTTGCCCTGCTGGACATCGAGCTTGAGGTTGTTCGAGTCGGCGTAGTACTTGATCGTGGCGCTGTCGTTCGCCGGCTTGCCGAGCAGACCCTTGTAGTCCGGGTTGGACTTGAGGCTGATGAGCTCGTTCTTCTTGTAGCTTTCGATCGTGTACTGGCCGGCGAAGGGCTTGGCCTTGACGATGTCGTCATCGCTCATCAGCTTGTCGGCCGGGAAGACCTCTTCGTCGACGATCGGACCGGCGTTGGCAGCGAGCACGCCGGGGAAGACCTGGTCGTTGCCCTGCTTGAGCTTGAAGACCACGGTGGAGTCGTCTTTGGCTTCCACCGAGGCGAGGTTGCCCAGCAGGGAGGCCGGGCCGTTGTCGTCATTGATCTTCAKGACGCGGTCGATCGAGAACTTCACGTCAGAGGACGTGAGGGCGTGGCCGTTGGCGAACTTGAGGCCGGACTTGAGCTTGACGGTGTACTCCGTCGGGCTCGTGAAGGACGCGGATTCCGCGATGTCCGGGCTGGAGTCAGCCGTGCCGGGCTTCGAGTTCATCAGGAACGGGTAGATCTGGTTCATCACCATGAAGGAACCGGCATCGTAAGAGCCGGCGGGGTCGAGGGTGACCACCTTGTCCGTGGTGCCGTACGTAATGGAGCCTCCTGCAGCACCGCCGGAGGACGTTCCGCCGCCGGAAGGTCCGGTGCAGGCTGTGAGTGCAAAGGCGGAAACCCCGGCGAGCGCGATGGCGCTCTGCAGGGCTTTTTTGTTCATTGCCATCTGTGAACTTTCTGTTCGATGAGTACTAGTGCGCAGCCCGAAGTAGCTTGACTCGTTGGGCAGCACCATGTCCTGATTCCTAGATTCAACCAGAAGACCGCGGGCGAATCGTCCAATCTTGTGAGTTGAGACACAAAATTTACACGAACCGAGTGAACTTAGCGTTTTCTTCGCGATTTCCCCCGGATCTTCGGCACTTTTGACCGGGGGTGGGTGTTGGTGCGGGGTGGTTGGAGTTGGGGCGGCGGGGGCTACGAGGTCTGGTCACTAGGTGGACCGGGTCGCTTAGGGGCGGGGTGGGCCGCTGAGGGGTGAGCCGTGTCGCTGAGGGGTGGGCCGGGCCGGGTCGCTAGAGGGTGGGCCGGGTCGCAGAAACGGGCCGGCCGCATGGGGTGGGTGCGCGCCTGCTCCCTGGGCTGTGCCCGTCGCCCGCCTACCGGGCGGAGCATGTCCGTCTCACAGCCCCAGGGATGGACATGCTCATTTGCAGGATCGAGCACTGGACATAACCACTAAATGTCCACTGGACGCTGTGAGCAATGGACATGTGCGTCACAAGAAACGGCTGTGGCTGAACATGCTCAACCGTGCTGCCCAGGGATGGACATGTCCCTCCCTCCGTTCTGCGGACGAGCATGCCCGGCGCGAGGTGGGACTTGGACTCGAACATGCTCGTCACGCACGCCCGAGGATGGACATGCTCAATCTCCGGAGTGATGACTGGGCATAACTGCAATGTGTGCCGGTTGGTAGCTGCGAAGAATGGACATGCCGGTCTCGGGCGAGGCTGCACTAGGGCATGCCCGTCGGCCGGGCAAGTGAAGCAACATGCCCGTCGGCCGGGCAGGTGAAGCAACATGCCCGCCTCCCCGGTCAAAGAATGAGCATGTCCCTCACTCGGAGGCGACGATGCGTGGGCATGCCCTTCGCATGTGCCCCAGGGATGGACATGCTCATTACCCGCGCCGAGCACTGGACATATCTAGTAAATGCCCATTGGTGGCCGCGAAAGATGGACATGCCCCTCAACCGGAGCAAGAAATGGGCATGCCGGTCTCGGGCGAGGCTGTACCTGGACATGTCCGCCGACCGGATCAAGGGATGGGCATGTCCGTCGGGGCCAGCGGAACGGTCAGGAAACGGTCCCCTACAACGCCGCGCGCTGCAGGGACCGGGCGGCGTCGATCGTGGCCTGGCCCAGCACGCGGCTGCCCTGGTACAGGACCACGGTCTGCCCGGGGGCCACGCCGCGCAACGGCTCGGCCAGGGTGACCACCAGGTTGCCCGAGCCGTCGGCGTGTTCCATTCGGGCGGTCGCGGGAACGGGGTCGCCGTGGGCGCGGACCTGGGCGTGGCAGTCGAATTCCGCGCCGGTGGCGATCTCGGCGATGGGCAGCCCGGCCCAGGAAACCTTGATGCCGCGGATCTCATCGATGGCCAGCAGCGCCTCGGGGCCCACCACCACTTTGTTCTCCTTGGGCCGGATTTCCAGGACAAACCGGGGCTTGCCGTCGGCGGCGGGGGTGCCGAGCTTCAGGCCGCGGCGCTGGCCGACGGTGAAGGCGTTGGCTCCCGGGTGCTCCCCCACCTTGGCGCCGGATTCGTCCACGATGTCGCCCGTGGTCATCTCGATCTTCTCGGCCAGCCAGCCGGCGGTGTCGCCGTCGGGGATGAAGCAGATGTCGTGGCTGTCGGGCTTGTTGGCCACCGAAAGCCCGCGGCGTTCGGCTTCGGCCCGGACCTCAGCCTTGGACGGGGTGTCTGCGAGCGGGAACATCGAGTGGCGGAGCTGTTCGTGGGTCAGGACGCCGAGGACGTAGCTCTGGTCCTTCGCCCAGTCGGCGGCGCGGTACAGTTCAGGGTTGCCGTCGGCGTCCGTGATGACCTTGGCGTAGTGGCCCGTGCAGACGGCGTCGAAGCCGAGGGCAATCGCCTTCTCCAGCAGGGCGGCGAACTTGATCCGCTCATTGCAGCGCATGCACGGGTTGGGGGTGCGCCCGGCGGCGTATTCGTCGATGAAGTCCTGGACCACATCTTCTTTGAAGCGTTCGGAAAAGTCCCACACGTAGTAGGGAATGCCCAGCACGTCGCACGCCCGCCAGGCGTCGCGGGAATCCTCGATGGTGCAGCACCCCCGGCTGCCGGTCCGCAGCGTTCCGGGCATACGGGAAAGCGCGAGGTGGACCCCGACGACGTCGTGGCCGGCCTCGACCGCGCGGGCTGCGGCGACGGCCGAATCGACGCCGCCGCTCATGGCTGCAAGAACTCGCATGCTGGCTTTCTTTAGGAGATGGGGTTTTCGCGGCCGGGCTCCGACGCTGGAGCTAACACAGTGTCCGCTCCGCCATTCTATCGCCACGCCGAATCCTCCCCAAAAAGCTCTCCTGGGCGGCCGGCCGAAAGGCCTTGACGGCGCTCCCCCGGGCTTCTAACGTCGGCATTGACGGTTTTAGAAACCCGGGCTCCACAAAGGGCTCCACAAAGCACAGGACGGGCGGGCAAAGATGACCGAGAACATCGTGATCGTGGGCGGCGGGCTGGCCGGGGCCACCGCCGCCAAAACACTCCGTGCGGAAGGCTTCGACGGGCCTGTGGTCCTGCTGGCGGAAGAGGCACACGCCCCCTACCTCCGGCCGCCGCTGTCCAAGGAGTACCTACTCGGCAAGGACGGTGAGGAGGCGCTTCCGGTGGTTCCGGCCGGCTGGTACGCAGAGAACGACGTCGACCTCCGCGCCGGTGTGTCGGCCGCCGGACTGGACACGGGCGCCCGCACCGTGACCCTCGCCGACGGCTCACGGCTCCCCTACACCTCGCTCCTGCTGGCCACCGGTGCGCGGCCGCGCTCAATTCCGCTGCCCGGAAAGGACCTCGACGGCGTGATGACGTTCCGGACCGTGGAGGACAGCCGCCGGCTGCGGGACGCCCTCGCCGGCGGCGGCCGGAACGTGGTGATGGTCGGTTCCGGCTGGATCGGGATGGAACTGGCCGCCGCGGCGAGTTCCTACGGCAACACCGTTACCCTGCTGGGGCTGGAGCACGTGCCGCTGGAAGCCGCGATCGGGCCCGACCTCGGCCGCTTCTTCCGGTCCCTGCACGAATCCCGCGGCGTACGGTTCCGGCTGCCGGCGTCGGCCGCCGAGATCCTGGGCGATGCCGGACGGGTCTCCGGTGTCCGCACGGACACCGGTGAAGTCCTGGCGGCAGACCTGGTGGTCGTCGCCGTCGGCGTGGTTCCGGAAACGTCGCTCGCCGCGGCGGCCGGCCTGGACCTGGACAACGGGATCCTCACCGACGCGTCGCTGCGGACCTCCGCCCCGGGAGTCTTCGCCGCCGGTGACGTCGCCAACGCGCTACATCCGTTTACCGGCAAGCACCACCGCAGCGAGCACTGGTCCAACGCCCTCAACGGCGGGAAGGTCGCAGGGAAGGCGATGCTGGGCCGGCAGGCGGAACTGGACACAATTCCCTATTTCTACACGGACCAGTTCGACGTCAGTATGGAATATTCGGGCTTCCCGGGCCTGGTGGACGGCCCTCCGGTGGTCCGGGGTTCGCTCGAGGAGAAGGCCTTCCTTGCATTCTGGCAGCGCGGCGGCCAGGTGGTGGCCGGTATGAACGTCAACTGGCCGCGGTCCGATAAGCCCCAGAAAGCCATCAAGGCCCTCATCGCGTCCCGGACCGCCATCAGTCCCGGCGCCCTGGCGGACACCGACGTCCCGCTGGATCAGCTGCTGCCGGACGCCTAGCCCTGCGCGGCGGACTGCCGGAACACGGTCCCGGCGGTCTGGATGCTGGACTCGTGTCCGGCCATTCCGGCCTGGCGTGCGCGGGCATAGGCCCCCGGCAGGGCCGCGAGGAGGGCGTCGACGTCGGACTCGGACGACGCATGGCCCAGGGTGAAGCGCTGGGCACCGCGCGCGGTGTCCTCATCCAGGCCCATGGCGAGCAATACATGGGACGGCCGCGGAACCCCGGCGGTGCAGGCCGACCCCGTGGAGGACTCCACGCCGGCAAGGTCCAGGAGGAACAACAGCGAGTCGCCCTCGCACCCAGGGAAGGTGAAGTGGGCGTTGCCGGGCAGGCGGCCGGGCCCGGGGGCGCCGCGGAGTACAGCCTCGGGAACCGCCGCGCGGACCCCCTCGATCAGCCGGTCCCGCAACGCGGTGATCCTCGCCGACTCCGCGGCAAGGTGGCCCGTGGCGGCCTCGGCTGCCGCGGCGAAGGCGGCGATCGAGGCGGTGTCCAGGGTGCCGGAGCGCACGTCACGTTCCTGTCCCCCGCCGTGCTGGACCGGCGTCAGCGTGACGGCACGGCCCAGGAGCAGGGCACCGACGCCCACGGGTGCGCCGATTTTGTGGCCGGAGATGGACATGGCATCGAGGCCGGTATCGCGGAAATCGACCGGCACGGATCCGAACGCCTGCACGGCGTCGGAGTGCACGGGGACACCGGCGGCGTGGGCCAGCCGCACAATGTCGGCCACAGGCTGGATGCTGCCCACCTCGTTGTTTGCCCACATAACGGTGACCAGGGCGATCGAGGCAGGATCATCGGCCAGCTCGGCGGCCAGGACCGTAAGGTCCAGCACGCCGTCGGCGTCGACGGGCAGCCAGCGGACCTCGGCACCCTCGTGCCGCTCCAGCCATTCCACCGTGTCCAGCACGGCATGGTGCTCGACGGCGGAACACAGGATGCGCGTCCGGCCGGAAGCTTCGGCGCGGCGGGCCCAGTACAAACCCTTGAGGGCCAGATTGTCCGCTTCTGTCCCGCCGGAGGTGAAGATGACTTCCGAGGGATGGGCCCCGGCCGCGGCAGCCAGGGTCTCCCGTGCGTCCTCCACGGCGCGGCGGGCTCGACGGCCGGATCCGTGCAACGACGACGGGTTGCCGGTACGGGCCAGCTCGCGCGTCAGGGCGGCCAGCGCCTCTGCGGCGAGCGGGGTGGTGGCGGCATGGTCTAGGTATACGGGCACAGCCCAATTCTACTGTGCGGCGCCCGGGGACCGCTGGTGTACATTCGAGCGGTGAAGGCGTCCCTGTACCTCATCCTGGCCACCCTGTTCTGGTCCGGGAACTTCGTGGTGGGCCAGGCCGCGGTTGCCTCGATGACGCCTCTGGACCTGACATTCTGGCGCTGGACCCTCGCTGCCGTGCCACTGCTGGCCCTCGCCCAACTGGTGGAGAAGCCTGACTGGCGCGCGGTGCTGCGGCGGTGGCCTGTCCTGCTACTGCTCAGCGTCCTCGGCATGGTCAGCTACACCCTGCTGCTGTACGGCGCGCTGGGCTACACCTCGGCGATCAATGCCTCCCTGATCACGGCGGTAAACCCGGCCCTCATTGTGGTGCTGGCGATCGTGGTGCTCGGCGAGAAAACCACCGGACTCGGCTGGCTCGGGATCGGGCTCGGGCTGATGGGCGTGCTGCTGGTCCTGACCCGCGGGGAACTGCAGCGGGTGCTCAGCCTCTCCTTCAACACCGGCGAACTGATGATGGTCGGTGCGATCGTTGTGTGGGCTGCGTACACGATCATCGCCCGCCGGCTGGAGGTCCCTGCCATTGCCGCCACGGCGGTCCAGGTCGCCATGGCGACCGTTATGCTGGCGCCTTTCGCCCTCGCCCTGCAGGTGCGGCTCCCGGACACCCCGGTGGGCGGCTGGTCGCTGGCGTACATCGCGGTGTTCCCCTCCCTCGGCGCCTACCTGTTCTGGAACCTGGCCCTGAAGACCACCCCGCCGGCCACCGCAGGAAACTACCTGAACCTGATGGTCGTCTTTACTGCCATCATCACGGTGGCGCTGGGCACGCCGCTGACGCTGGTTCAGGTAGCCGGCGGCCTCCTGGTTGTTGCCGGAGTGCTGCTGACCGGCTTTAAGGGCCGGGCCGCACTCAGAACGGCAGGATCCGGGCGCAGCACTGGACCGGGGACGCGGCTCCGTCGGCCCTGAGCTGTTCGATGTCGAGCGCCTCCACCCTGGCCGGGTCCACGCCGCAGGCTGCCGCGGCCCCGCCCAGGAACGCGCCGTTCATCGCGCACACCACGCCGGCATGGCCCTGGGCCACCCGGTGGAAGGGACAGTTGAGCAGCACCAGGCCGCCCTCGCCGTCGTCCGCCGGCTGGTAGCCCTCGGCGACCAGTACGGACGGGAAATCGTCGGCGCCGGCGGCGTCAGCCGCGGCCCCGCCCCGGACGCGGGCGGCACGCAGCAGCGCGTCCCTGGCCGATCCGCCGTCGGCGGCCGAATCCTCCACGGCGGAGACCAGCAGCTCGGCGGCGAGATCGTAATTGCGCTCCGGGACTGACGCGGAGACCTCCTCGACTGCGGCCCGGTACAACTTGGCCGGCCGGCCGGAACCGGGCCCCTCCTTGCCGCCGAGTTTCCGGAATTCCACGGCCAGCAGTCCGTCGCGCACCAGGCGGTCCAGGTGGAACGACGCCGTACTCCGCGCCATTCCCAGGGCGGCGGCCGCGTCGTCGCGGCCCACGGCGTCCGGGGCTGCGGTGACGACGTCGAACAGGCGGCGGCGGTTCTCGTCGCCCAGCGAGGCGACGGCAGCCACCCTGCTGATCCAGGGGACTCGGTTCATGGGCCCAGCCTAACTCTAAAAACAAGATGCGTTGCTTAATTCAGCACTCTCATTCTAAAATCAAAGTATTCAACTTTAGAAGGAGTAGACCCATGAAATCTTCAACAACCCTTTCGGCTCCGGTCATAAGCGTTGCCGGCCAGCAGCGGCAGGCCTACCTGTTGCTGCGCACGGTCTTTACTGTGGCGCCGATCATCTTCGGCCTGGACAAGTTCACCAACCTGCTCACCCACTGGACGATGTACCTCGCGCCGGTGGCGACTTCGGTGGTGCCGGTCCCGCCGCAGACCTTTATGTATGTGGTGGGCATCGTCGAAATCATCGCCGGCCTCGCCGTGGCGTTCCGGCCGCGCTTTGGCTCCCTGCTGGTGGCGGTGTGGCTGCTGGGCATCATCATCAACCTGCTGGTCCTGGGCAGCTTCTTCGACGTGGCCCTGCGCGACTTCGGGCTGCTGGTCGGAGCCCTGGCCCTGAACCGCCTCTCGCCCGCAAAGGGCCGGTAGGCAGCTCCTGGTGGCCGCCGCTCGTCCGTCCCGGAAGGGATCAGGACGACGGCGGCACCACGGCGAGCCGGGCGGCGACGTCGGCCCGCGCGGCCGCGAGCGCGGCGGGCCCGGGGCAGGATACGGAAATGTACACGGACGAGCCGGCCTTCGCGAACAGCCGGGCATAGCTGGCCGTTGCCCGCGACCCGGCCTTTTTCCCGTCTTCGAAGACAAGTACTTCCACCTTCGGCGCCGGTTTGTCCGGCTGGCCGCCCCAGCGCAGGGTGGCGGTCTTGAGGTAGGCCGGCTGGATGGTGGGATCCAGGTAGTGGAAGAGCGCCTCCGTGGACGCCTTGTCGTCGCCGGCGACGGCCAAAGGCCACTGGTTTACGCGGACCTTGGCATCAACCACACAGCCGTCGGCTTTGCGGTATTCGGTGGCACCGGCCACCGCCTGCTTGGAGGTCTTCCACCGCGGCGCGTCATGGAGTCCGTCCGAGAGCTGCACCGGGACTCCGGCCGCGAGACGGTCCCCCGCGGCAAGGGGCAGGTTCCGGGCCGCGACAGCGTCGGCGTCGTACCCCGGCGTCACCGTCGGGGTGGCCAGGGTGGGGGCCGCGCTGCCGGTGGGCCGGGGCGCTGCCGGATCCGGGACGCCCACACTGCAGGCCGCCAGGAGCGGCACCAGCGCCAGGAGTAGGCCGGTTACGCGGGCGCGGCCAATGCGGGGGCGCGGCGTCGTTGCCAGACGGACGGCAGCCCGGCTTCCGGGCGTGTTGCGCGTAGCCATATCCCCTCCCCTACGCCAGGACCCGGAGGGCCCCGGGGACAACGTCGATGGTCAGCGGCAGCGGTCCGATCCGCTCCCCGTCCGCGTAGGCGACCACCCCACGCGCTTCCAGTTCGACCCGCCGGACGCGGCGCAGTTCCACGGCCGGGTGGGCCACGTGACGGCCCGAGAAGACCTTGGGGAAGACGGCCAGGAAGCCCGCGCGGGAGAGCGGCCGGACGATGAAGAGGTCCAGGTACCCGTCGTCGAGGACGGCGTCGGGCGCCACCTTCATGCCTCCGCCGATTGACTGGCCGTTGGCCACCGAAATGAGCATGGCCCCCTGCTGCCAGCGTTCGCCGTCGGCCGTGACGGTGTAATCGATGGCGCGGAAGGTGGCCAGTTCGCGCAGCATCGCCAGGTTGTACCGGGCCTGCCCGCGCGGCCGGCGCCAGTTGTTGGCCCGCTCGTTGACGGCAGCATCGAAGCCCGCCGAGACCACCCCGGCAAACCAGTGCGTCTTTCCCGCCGAGCTGACCCGTCCCGCGTCGATCAGGCGGCCGCCCGCCGGCAGTGCGGCCAGGACCCGTGCGGCCGCGGCCGGGATGTCATGCCGCGGGAGGCCGAGCGCACGGGCCATGTCGTTGCCCGTGCCGCTGGGAATGATGCCCAGGGGTGTTTCGCCGAACGCGGCGCCGGACCCGGCGAGCGCATTCACCCCCAGGTGCACCATGCCGTCGCCGCCCACCACCACCAGGGCGTCCACGCCGTCGGCGAGAGCTTTGTCCACGGCGCGGGCCAGGGCGTCGTAGCTGTCCTCACACAACTCGAGGACCTGCGCTCCGGCGGCACGGAGGCAAGCCGCCGCCTCCCGGCCGGCATGCTGCCCGCGGCCAAAAGACGCGCGCGGGTTGACGGCAAGGGCGATCTTCATGCGCTGAATTATGCCAGCCGGCGGGAACCTTCCGCGGTCACGCGCTCGTTATTCCCCCAGTTGGTTAAACTGGCCACGCCGGAGGTCCAGGCCGGACTGGCTCCACTGACACAAAGGAATCTTGCTTGACGCAGGCCGACAGCTCGCACTACCAGGTCCTCAGGATCCCCGTCACCGCGACGGACAAGGACATCAAGGTGGCCTACCGCAAGGCTGCCCGCACCGCCCACCCCGACCACGGGGGCGACGCCGCGACGTTCCGCCGGGTCACCCTCGCCTACGAGACGCTCATCGATGCCCGGCGCCGCGCGGATTATGACCGCTCTTACGGCAGCGGCACCGCGTACTCCAGCAGCACGGCCCCGGCCGACGACGGAGCACATTTTGACGCGCCGGCCGCCGGCAGCCGGGCCTCGGCGCACGTCCGCCGCCCCAATACACCCCGCAACACCGCCGCGGATGCCCCTGTCTATGTCCCGTCCTTCGAGGAAGTCGAGGCTGCCGGCGGGGTACCCCTGATCCCGGAGTCGACGGCGCGGCAGCAGGTCCATGGGATGCCCCGCCGGCGGGGCATCTTCGGCGCCGAGGCCCGCATCCAGCGTGAGATGCGGACGGTGCAGCTGATCACCCGGCAGATCCTGCCGGCCATCCCTGCCGCCCGCCTGGTCAACGGCCTGCAGTCCCCGGCGGATAACAGCCACATCGACCACGTCCTGCTGTCCGGCTACCGGCTGGCCATCATCGGGTCCATGCTCCTGCCGCCCGGTGCCTACGCGTGGAACGGCAGCACCCTCAACCACGGCGGCCGCTCTGTGGCTCCGCCCCAGCTGGCCCATGTGGTGCGGCGGATGCAGGACATCTTCCCCGAACTGAATGTCACCGGCTGGACCGTGGTCCACAGCACGGACGGCAACCTGCACGAGCCTGTGATCGACCGGCACGGACGCTCAGCCCGGGACCGTTCGGATAGCCACGAACTGGTCCAGGCGGTCAACGCCGCCGGGCTGGCCCGCGGCCTGAAGCAGTTCCTCGGGTCAGGGCCGGCTCCGAACACCGTGAATGTCCCGGTGCTCGCCAGGCTGCTGCGCGGAATGCACTAGCCCGCGGCCGGCTGGCTAGGATGGAGGCGTGTTCCGCATCCTCTTCCACAGCCCCGAAATCCCCGGCAATACCGGCAATGCCATCCGGCTGGCCGCCATCACCGGGGCCGAACTGCACCTGGTGGAGCCGCTGGGCTTCGATTTCTCCGATGCCAAGCTCCGCCGCGCCGGCCTGGACTACCACGACCTCGCCGTTGTCACCGTGCACCCCGACATCGACGCCGCCTGGGCAGCCCTGCAGCCGGAGCGCGTTTTTGCCTTCACGTCCGACGGCGAAACGTCCTACACAGACATCAGCTACCGCCCCGGCGACGTGCTGATGTTCGGCCGGGAGTCCGTGGGCCTCTCCGAGGAGGTCAAGCACGATCCGCACGTAACCTCGCGGGTGCGCCTTCCCATGTTGCCGGCCCTGCGGTCGCTGAACCTCGCCAACGCTGCCTCGATCGCCGTTTATGAGGCCTGGCGCCAGCAGGGCTTCGCGGGCGCCAAGCTATAGCCCAACTTCAAGCACCGCGGGCCGACCCCGGTCGCGGTCGCGGCCGGCACAAAAAGCCCTCCAGTCCGGCCCATCCGGCGCCCGGCCCGCTCCGAATCTTTTGTGAGACACCACGGAAGGAAGCGAAGGGAGCGAGGAGCGGCAGGTGACAACGTTGCAGGTGGATAGACGTCCAACCCATCAGATTGCGGACCCGCACGGAACAGTTCAGCCCCGGCTTGGCCCGCGACCGGCGGCTGGCACCCTATGCTTGAAGATGATGGAAACTCCGAATGCCCCGAATCCCGAGGCCGCCGCTCCCCCCAGCGCTTCAGCCGACGTAAACCGCCGGCTCGGAGTTCTGCTCGGACAGATTGCCAACGGTGACCAGGCCGCGTTCGCCGAGTTCTACCAGCTCACCTCGCGCCGGGTATTCGGCATGGCCCGCCGGGTCCTGATCGACGTCGAACTCAGCGAGGACACCACCCAGGAAGTCTTCCTCCAGGTCTGGCAGAACGCGGCAAAGTTCAACGCCGACGCCGGCAGTCCGCTCGCGTGGCTGATGACGATCTCGCACCGCCGGGCCGTGGACAAGGTCCGGTCGTCGCAGTCATCCACCGACCGGGAGGCCCGCTACGGCGCCAGCAGCCAGGAAATCGACCACGACTCGGTCTCCGACGAGGTCGGCAGCCGGCTCGAGGCCGAGGCCGTGGTCAGGTGCCTGGACACCCTGACCGACACGCAGCAGGAATCCGTCCGGCTCGCCTACTACGGCGGGCTGACCTACCGGGAAGTCGCGGAAAAGCTCAACGCCGCCGTTCCCACCATCAAGTCCCGCATCCGCGACGGACTGATCCGACTGAAAACCTGTTTGGGGGTGAGTTGAGATGAACCACATCGATCCGCAGGACGGCAGCCGCACACCCGGCAGCTTCTCCACCGACATCGCCGGAGACCTCAGCTCCGGCCGCGCCGTTGACCTCGCCGAGGTCTATGCGCTGCACGCCCTCGACGACGCCGAACGCGCCGCCGTCGACCGCTACATCGCGGAGGCAACCCCGGCCGTCCGCGCCGAGTTCGAGGAACGCGTCCGGCAGGCCCGCGAGACGCTGGCCACCAGCTTCACCGCGGAGGAGGAGCCGCCGGCGGCACTCTTTGGCCGCATCGTGGCCGCTCTGCCGGTCCAGGTTGCCGAGCCAGGCAGCGCCACGCCCGCCGGCACCGGCACTCCCCCCGTTGCAGCACGGCCGGTCCGGGAACACCCCGAGAGTCCGGTCGTGGACGAACTCGGCGCGGCACGCCAGCGCCGGGAGGAACGGCGCCGGCCGCAGGGCATGCGCAACTGGCTTATTGGTGTTGCAGCCGCAGCTGCGATCGCCGTCGGCGGGGTGGGGGTGGGCGCCTATGTCGCCAACCAGAACGACCCCGTCAACCAGGTGCTCGAGGCCAGCGACGTACGCAAGGCCACAGTCGACGTCATCGGCGGCGGCACGGCATCGCTGACTCTCTCGTCGTCGAAGGACGCCGCCGTCGTCAAGATGAACGGCGTTCCTGCCCCGCCGTCGGGCAAGGTCTACCAGATGTGGCTGATCCCCAAGGACGGCTCCGCGCCGGTCTCCAAGGGCCTGATGGACGCCGCCGCGTTGTCCAAGCCGGCCGTGGTCACGGGCATCGGCTCCGCCGCTGCCCTCGGCATCACCGTGGAACCGGTGGGCGGCTCGAAGACGCCCACCATGCCGACGGTGGCCGCCGCACCGCTGGGCGCCTGACCGGCCACAGCCCACACACCTTAAGAACAAAGCCGCGCCGGCCCCGACTGAGTCGGGGCCGGCGCGGCTTTGTGGTGCTGTTGTGCCCGGAGGCGGTGCTGCCGCGGGTGGCTAGATGATCAGCGAGAGCAGCATAACGAAGGCAAAGCCCACCACGGAGATCAGTGTTTCCATTACGGACCAGGTCTTGAATGTCTGCCCCACGCTCAGGCCAAAGAGTTCCTTGACCAGCCAGAACCCGGCGTCGTTGACGTGTGAGAGGAAGAGCGATCCGGCCCCGATGGCCAGGGCCAGCAGGGCCGCATGCGTCGGGGTCAGCGAGCTCGCCAGCGGCGACACGATGCCGGCCGCGGTCACCGTGGCCACGGTGGCGGACCCGGTCGCCAGGCGCAGCGCGACGGCCACCAGGAAGCCCAGGACCAGCACGGACATGTTCGCGCCCTCGGCCCACTTCTTGACGGCGTCGCCCACGCCGGCGCCGATCAGGGTTTGCTTGAAGCCGCCGCCGGCGCCCACGATCAACAGGATCGCGGCGATCGGGCCCAGGCTGGCACCGATCTTGGTGGTGATTTTGTTACCGGTGAACCCCACGGCGTAGCCGAAGGTGCCGATGGCCAGCAGAACCGCCAGGGTCATCGCCACCAGCGGCTGCCCGACGAAGTCAAAGAACACCCGGACCCACGGCGCGGTCGCGGGATCCGGCCAGATGATGTCCACAACGGCCTTGAGCAGCATCAGGACCACGGGGAAGACGATGGTCATCAGCGTCACCGGGAAGCTGGGCTGGCGCTTGACGCCTTCCAGGTCGGCACCGTGTTCGGTGTCGATGCCGCCGGCGACGGCGGGAGCTCCGACCGGGACCCATTTGGCGGCGAGCCGGGAAAACAGGGGTCCGCAGATGATGACGGTCGGGACGGCCACGAGGAGTCCGAGGGCCAGGGTGGTGCCGAGTTCGGCCTTGACGGCGCTAAGCGCGATCAGGGGTCCGGGGTGCGGCGGCACCAGGCCGTGCAGCACGGACAGTCCGGCCAGGGCCGGGATGGCGATGCGCATCAGCGGCATTTTGGAGCGCTGCGTGACCAGCACGATTACCGGGAGCAGCAGCACCAGGCCGATCTCGAAGAACATCGGCAGGCCGATGATCACCGCGACCAGCGTGATGGACCAGACCACCCGGTTTCCGCCTGCCTTGGCGAGCAGGGTGTCCACCACCCGGTTGGCCCCGCCGGAGTCGGCCAGAAGCTTGCCGAGCATGGCGCCGAGGGCAATGAGCAGGCCGACTTCCTTCAGGACGCCGCCCACCCCGTCCTCGAAGTTGCTGATGATTTTGGCCRGTTCCACACCCGAGGCGAGTCCGACRAAGGCCGAGCCCAGCACCAGGGCAAGGAAGGGGTGGAGCTTGAACTTGGCGATCAGCACCACAATCAGCGCGATGCCGAGGGCTGCGACCACCAGGAGCTGGGTGTCGTGGCCGGTCCAGGCCTCGACGGCGGCGGGGAGCTGCGTAACTGCAAATGAATTCACAAGGGGTTCCTAGCGGGAAGAAAGAGTGCTGACCGGTGCCCGGTCAGCGGGTGGCGGCGTCGGCACCGTTGAGGTGCAGCCGGTCGATGATTTCCTGGGCCTCGTCGGCCGGGGTGGCCCCGACTGAGAGCGTGATGAAGTTCTCGTCGCCCGTGGGGGCCTCCAGGGCGTCGAACTGGGAGTCCAGCAGCGCCGGCGGCATAAAGTGGCCGTGCCGGGAGGCCAGCCGGTCCGAGATCCGGTCCTTGCTGCCCTCCAGGAAGACAAACACCACACCCTCGCCGCGGAGCACGTCGCGGTAGCGCTTCTTCAGGGCCGAGCAGGTCACGATGCCGGGGGTGTCCGCGGTGGTGTGGTCCCTGATCCAGCCGGCGATGCTGTCCAGCCAGGGCCAGCGGTCCTCGTCGGTCAGGGGCTGGCCGGCGTGCATCTTGGCGACGTTGGCTGCCGGGTGCAGGTCATCGCCTTCCGCGAGGTCCCAGCCGAGCCGCCCGGCGAGCAGGCCCGCCACGGTGGATTTGCCCGAGCCCGAGACGCCCATGATGACCAGAACGGGGTGCTGCGCAGTCTTCGCCATTAAAGTCTGCCTTCCATCAATAAATATGATTTAAACAGAGGCAAGCATATGGCAGCGCTCACGCCGGGGCAACACTAGAAGCCCGCGATGGTTCCCGGGCCGTTCACAGCGACCACGTGGAACGCCTCGGCGCTGCGGCCCGGCGCGAGTCCCCCGCGTTCCCCGGTGGCGGCCATCAGGCCCCGCACCGTGCGGTCCATGGCCTCGGCGTCGGGGTGCTGGCTGGTGTGGACGTGGATTGCCTCAAGCTTCTGCTCGACGTTCGCCGACACGTCCACGAAGTGGTTTTCCCGTTCCTCAGGGCCAGCGAAGAGCCACAGCCAGGGCAGTTTGTAGGCCTCCAGCCCGGCGGCTGCAAGTTCCGGATAGGCGAACGGGTTCTCCAGGGCGGGGTAGACCGCCCGGGTCACCGCCTCCCCCACGGCCAGGTGGTCCGGGTGGCTCTTCTGGATCCGGGTCCAGTTGCGTTCGGGGTGCATGGCCAGCACGACGTCGGGGCGGAGCCGGCGGATCAGCCGCACCACCTCCCGTATGACTTCGTGTGACGGCTCCAGGTAGCCGTCACGCTGGTGGAGGTAGTGGATGTCCGTCACGCCGACGAGGGCCGCGGCACGCTCCTGCTCCCGCGTCCGGAGGGCGACGATCTCCTCACGCTGCTCCGGGTCGAACCCGCCGGCGTCCCCGTCGGTCATGATGCAGTAGCTGACCTCGACGCCGGCCGCGGTCCAGCCCGCAATGGTGCCGGCTGCCCCGAAGTCGATGTCGTCCGGGTGCGCGGCGAAACAAAGCACCCGCCCGATCCGGGTGTGGTCCGGGTCGAACGGGCTCTGCGCCGCGGGGGCTTTGGTGCTCACTGGTCAGCCTTTGCGTTTCTTGATTTCTTCGGTGGCCTGCGGGAGGACCTGGAAGAGGTCACCGACAATGCCGAAGTCGGCGATCTCAAAGACCGGCGACTCGGCGTCCTTGTTCACCGCCACGATCACCTTGGCAGTCTGCATGCCGGACTTCTGCTGGATGGCCCCGGAAATACCTGCGGAGAGGTAAAGCTGCGGCGACACCGTCTTGCCGGTCTGGCCCACCTGTGCGTCGTGGCCGATCCAGCCGGCATCCGTGGCGGCGCGGGAGGCTCCGATAGCGGCGCCGAGCGCGTCGGCGAGGTCCTCGAGCGGCCCGAAGTTCCCGTCAACGCCGCGGCCGCCGGCCACGACGATCCTGGCTTCGGAGAGCTCGGGGCGCCCGCTGGCGGCCTTCTCGGTCCGCCCGGTCACCCGGGCCGCCGAGGCGGTGGCGCCGCCCGGCACGTCCACGGTCACGGCCTGGGGGGCGGTGGGGACGGCGGCCGGCTCCGGCTCGGCGCTGTTGGCTTTGACGGTCAGTACCGCGACGGGCGTGGTGGCCCGGGCCGTGGTGGTGTAGGCGCCGGCGAGCACGGATTTGTGCGCGGTCCCGTCCGGTTCCACGGCGACGACGTCGGTGATGACGCCGGCGCGGAGCTTGATTCCCAGCCGCGCGGCGATCTCCTTGCCTTCGGCGGTGTTGTCCGCCAGCACGATGTCCGCCCCGGAGGCCTCGGCGGCCGCCGCGAGGAAGGCGGCTTTGGGACCGACGAGATAGTCGTTGAGGTCCGCCGCCGACGGGACGTAGAGCTCGGACGCGCCGTAGGCCGCGAGGGCGGCGCTGACGTCGTCCTGCAGGCCGCCGTTGAACGCCACGGCCACCTCGCCCAGGCCGCGGGCGATCGTGAGCAGTTCCAGGCTGGATTTCTTCAGCGCCGGACCCGGGGTATCGATGAAAACGAGTGCTTTTGCCATGTCTGGAACTTTCTTAGAGCAGCTTCTGGGCGGCCAGGAAGTCCACCAGCTTGATGCCGGCGTCGCCGTCGTCGGTGATGATGGTGCCGGCCGTCCGCGGCGGCCGGAGGTCCGCCGTCTCAACCGTGGTCCAGGACCCCGCGAGGCCCACCTCGCCGGGCTCGACGCCGATATCTGCCAGCGTCAGGGTGGTGATGGTTTTCTTCTTCGCCGCCATAATGCCCTTGAAGTTCGGGTACCGCGGATCGTTGATCTGGTCGGTGACCGAGACCACGGCAGGCAGGGTGGCCTCGACGGTGTCGGCGTGGGAATCGCCGTCGCGGCGCGCGGTGAGGGTGCCGCCGTCCAGGTCGAGGGAGGCCGCGAAGGTCACCTGGGGCAGGCCCAGGCGCTCGGCGAGCTGGGCCGGCACCAGGGACGTTTCGCCGTCAGTGGAGGCCATTCCGGTGAGGATGAGGTCCACCGGGGAGTCGGCGCCAAGGTGGCTGATCGCCGCGGCCAGGGCCAGGGAGGTGGCAGCGGCATCCGAGCCGGCCAGCGCCTCGTCGCTGAGGTGCACGCCCGCGGTGGCTCCGATCTGCAGCGATTTCTTGACGGCGTTGACGGCGCCGGCCGGGCCCATACTCAGGGCGATGACCTTGTTTCCCGCGGCTTCGCCGCCGCGGGCCTCGCTCAGCTGCAGCGCCGCTTCCAGGGCGTATTCGTCCAGTTCGGACAGGATGCTCTCGGACCGGTCGGTGGTGTTGGCCGCACCGCTGAGGTGCCGGTCGAACTGCGCGTCCGGAACGTGCTTGACGAGCACGATGATTTTCAAAGTCTCTTCCACTGTGTTTACAGCAGCCTTCCATGCCGGGGCGGCCAGCCGGGTGGGGTCGTGGCCAGGGGTGCCCGGGCGGCCGGGCTGCTCCAAGCTAACCATATAGCGGCGCCACGGCGCGGCCCCGGTTAACGCCTGTGTCAGCTGCCCGCGGAGAGGCCGTCCGGGAGCGGCCCCCGGGGATCGGTCCCGGGCTGACGTGCGTGCCCGGAACGGCGAAGCCGGCCGCCACCCCTCAGGGTGCCGGCCGGCTCCTCGTTGTGCTTCCCGCGTCGGCAGGTGCTGCCGCTACTGCTGCTGTTGTTACTGCTGCTGTTGTTACTGCTCCGCGGCTGCGCCCAGCGTCACATCAAGCTGCTGTTCCTTTCCGCCGCGGAGGACGGTGACCTGGACCTTCGCGCCGGCTGCCTGCTCGCGGACTGCGGCCGTGAGCTGGTTCGGATCGCTGATGGAGCGGTCCTGGAACTTGGTGATGACGTCGCCCACCCTGATGCCGGCTTTGTCGGCGGCGGAGCTTGGCTCCACCGTGGCCACGTCGGCGCCTACAGAGAAACCGGAGGACGAGGTGCCCGCCGCCTTGGCCTTCACGCTCACCCCGAGCTGGCCGTGGGTGGCCTTGCCGTTGCTGATGATCTCCTGGGCGACGCGCTTGGCGTTGTTGATCGGGATGCTGAAGCCGACGCCGATGTTGCCGCTGCTGCTGCTGCCGGCGGAGTCCCCGCCGGCCGAGGCGATGGCGACGTTCACGCCGATGATTTCACCCTTGCTGCTGACCAGCGCACCGCCGGAGTTGCCCGGGTTGATGGCTGCGTCGGTCTGGATGACGTTGATCGAGATGCTGCCCTGGTCAGCGGTGCTGGGGGCCTGTCCCCCGCCGGGAGGCGCGAACTGGAAGCCCTGGTCGCCGCCCTGGGAGTTGTCGGCGCCGTTCTTGGGGGCGGCCGAGGACGCGACACTGATGGTGCGGTTCAGGGTGGAGACGATGCCGTCCGTGACGGTACCGGTCAGGCCCAGCGGGGACCCGATCGCGACGGCGGTGTCACCGACGTTGAGCTTGTCCGAGTCGCCGAGGGTGGCCGGGACCAGCCCCGCCGGATTGTCCACCTTGATGACGGCGAGGTCGGAGAGCGGGTCCGTGCCGACGATCTTGGCACTGAAGACCTTGCCGGTGCTCGTGCGGACCTCGACGGCGGCGTTCGCCGACTTGCCGTCAAGGGTAACCACGTGGGTGTTGGTAAGGATGTGGCCTTCGCCGTCGAGGATGATGCCGGATCCGGTGCCGCCGTCGCTGCCGCTGGTGGCTTTGATGGTCACCACGCTGGGTGAGGCCTTCTCGGCGGCGGCGGTGATGGCGTTGACGTCGTCCTTATTGTTGACGATCACGGTGCCGGACTGGCTGGTGCCGCCGGTGGCGGCCAGCGAACGGTTGCCGATCAGGGCATTCCCGCCGGCGACCACTCCGCCGCCCACCAGGCCGGCGGCAAGGATGCTCGCGACGAGCGTGGGCACACCGAAGGCCGCTTTACGCTTCGGGGCATTCCCGGGCTGGTTGAAGTTGTGGTTGTAGGGGCCGGCCGGCGGCTGGTTGCCGTAGCCGCCGTTGCCGCCGGCGCCGTAGTTGTAAGGGCCGCCAAATTGCTGTGTGTCGGGGGCGGCGTGCTGGCCGTAGGCCGGTTCCCGCTGCGGGTATACGGGCCGCGGGGCGTCTTCGGGGCGGTCGAGCCGCATGGTCGGGTTGGCCCCGGCTGCGTCCTCCGCCGGCGCGGCCTGCGGAGCGTCGGCGGAAGACCCGGAAGCCGCAACCGGCTCCCGGTCCTTTGCTGATGGATCCGGTGACGCGCCCTGCAGTGGGTTCTCAGTCATGGGACTTCCTTTCATCCTCGTCTGCACTCAATTATGGCCGCACTCGCTGGAACAAGGGCGAACATTTGCTGGGAGGTTCCTGAACGCCGCGGCGCTTCCGGCGGGTTCTTCGGCATGGCCTGCCGCCCGGTTCAGCGCGTTTCGCTGGTGGCATATTCCCGGCTGTGGACGGCCTCCGGGGTGCACCATAGAATCAAATGGACTTGCCACAGCGACCTGCGGCTTTACACCTGCGTGGGGGCGCTGCTGCGTTCTGAGACGACCGGCTCGGCCCGATCCGGTCACAGAAGTGCTGAAGGGTTGCACATGCGGTCAATGACGAAACGTTTCCTCGCCGTGCTGGGCGTCGCCGGGCTGCTGGCACTCCCCGCCGCGCCCGCCTTCGCGGAAGATCCGGTCACCCTGGATCCTGCCAACAAGATTGTCGATTCCGCCGGCGTCCTGGGCGGCAAGAAGCCGGACGTTGAGGCGGCCATCAAGAAACTCGGCACCGACCACCAGATGAACCTCTACGTGGTTTACGTCAAGACGTTCCAGAACCCGACGGACAGCGGACAGTGGGCGCAGGCCGTCGCCGAGAAGGCGAACCTGGGATCCAACTCGCTGGTGCTCGCCGTCGCCACCCAGGCCCGCAAGTACCAGCTGAGCAAGCCGGTCAACAGCAAGATCACGAACACCCAGCGCGAGAACATCATCAAGAACGCCGTCGATCCGCAGCTGCGTAACGGCGACTATGCGCAGGCCGCCATCGACACCGCGGCGGCCATCGGCGACGCCGCCGGCGGAGGCAGCGGTTCGGTGCCGTCAGGCGCCGGAGGCGGCGTGCTGGTTGGCGTCGGCGTCGTTGCCGCCGGCGGTGTCGGGACGTACCTGTACCTCCGGAACCGGCGGAAAAAGAGCGCGGCCGCGGGCAGTGCGTACGGCCCGCAGGGCGCCGAGCTGGACCCGCTGGCCGGGCTGAGCGTCGAGGAGTTGCGCCGCAAGAGCGGATCCCTGCTGATCGAAGCGGACGATGCCATCAAGTCCAGCGAGCAGGAACTTGGCTTCGCCCAGGCGCAGTACGGGGACGCCGCCGTCGGGAACTTCACCAAAGCCCTCCAGGACGCCAAAGCCCACATGAGTGAGTCCTTCAAGCTCCAGCAGCAGCTGGATGACCACATCCCTGACACCGAGGAACAGCAGCGCACCTGGTACGGCGAAATCATCCGGCGCTCGGAGGCCGCCCTGGCCTCCCTGAAGGAACAGAAAGCGGACTTCGATTCCCTGCGGGAGCTGGAGAAGAACGCCCCGCAGGCCCTGGCCGAGGTGGGCACCGGGGCGCAGGCCGCGGAGGCAAAAATCGCTGCGGCGGAGCAGTCCCTGGACGGGCTCCGTGCAAAGTACGCGGACAGCGCACTGACCCAGGTGGCCGACAACATTACCCAGGCCAAGGAGCGCCTGGCCTTCGTGCAGAACGCCTCCGCCACGGCCCGGGAGAAGCTCAACGGCGGGGAAGGCAGCCTCGCCGCCGTCGCCGTCCGGGCTGCCGAGGAGAGCCTGCACCAGACCAACGTGCTGCTCGATGCCATCGCCAAGGTGGCGGGCAACCTCGATGAGGCCCGCAACGGCCTGGAGGCCGCCGTCGTAGACACCTCGCAGGACCTCGCCCAGGCCCGGGCCATGATCCAGTCGGGCGCGCACCCCGAGCTCGCCGGGCCCGTGGCCGGAGTCGAAGCGGCCCTGGCCCAGGTGAAAGCCGAGATCCAGGCCGGGAAGATCGACCCCATCGCCACGCTGGAGCGCGTCGAGAACGCCCACCAGTCGCTTGATGCCTCGCTTTCCGGGATCCGGGACCAGCAGGAGCAGGTCCGCCGGGCGCAGGCCTCGCTGCAGCAGAGCATCATGTCCGCGCAGGCGCAGATCAGCGCCACGTCCGACTACATCACGGCACGCCGCGGCGGAGTCGGCACCGAAGCGCGTACCCGTCTCGCCGAGGCGCAGCGCAACCTTGACTACGCTTTGTCCATTTCCCGCACGGACCCCGTGACTGCCCTGCAGTACGCCCAGCAGGCGCACGCACTCGCCGCCCAGGCGGCCCAGCAGGCCCAGGCGGACGTGGACCAGTTCGGTGGCTACGCCAACCAGGGCTACGGCCGGGGCGGCATGTTCGGCGGCGGCGGAGGCGGCGGCCTGGGCGGCGCCATCCTCGGCGGGATCCTGATCAACTCCATCCTGCACGGCGGCGGCGGAGGTGGCGGTGGCTGGGGCGGCGGCGGAGGCTGGGGCGGCGGCGGTGACTCCGGCGGTGGCTGGGGTGGCGGCGGCGATTCCGGCGGAGGCTGGGGCGGCGATTTCGGCGGCGGAGGCGACTTCTAGCCTGCCGGTAACAGACTAGGCGCCGGCGGAATTACTCCAGCCGGCGGGTAGAAGCGGTACATTCACTGTTCACCGTATCCGGTGTCCACCACCGGATAGGACGAAAGGTAACACCATGGTTAAGCAGTCCATTTTCGGCCGCATGGCGCAGCTGGCGAAGGCGAACATCAACTCCTTGCTCGATCAGGCCGAAGATCCGCAGAAGATGCTGGACCAGATGGTCCGCGACTACACGAACAACATCGCCGAGGCGGAATCGGCGGTCGCCCAGACCATCGGCAACCTGCGTATGCTCCAGGACGACTACAACGAGGACATCAAGAACGCCCAGGACTGGGGCAACAAGGCACTTGCCGCCTCCCGCAAGGCCGATGAGTACCGTGCCAAGGGCGACACCGCTGACGCCGAGAAGTTCGACAACCTCGCCAAGGTGGCCCTGCAGCGCCAGATGACCTCCGAGAACGAGGCGAAGTCGGCGGAGCCCAGCATCGCGTCCCAGTCCGACGTCGTGGACAAGCTCAAGAACGGCCTGGACCAGATGAAGGGCAAGCTCAACGAGCTGACCAGCAAGCGCAACGAACTCGTGGCCCGCTCCAAGACGGCCGCCGCGCAGTCCCAGGTGCACGACGCGCTCAAGAGCATCGACATCATGGACCCCACCTCCGAGGTGGGCCGCTTCGAAGAGAAGATCCGCCGCGAAGAGGCCAAGGTGCGCGGCCAGCAGGAGCTCGCCGCGTCCAGCCTCGACGCCCAGTTCAACTCCCTCGAGGACCTTGGCGAGCAGACCGAGATCGAGGCACGCCTGGCCGCACTGAAGTCCGGCAACGCCACTCCTGCGCTCGGCGCCGGGAACGGCTCGGCCGCGGGCAGCACCGTGGACGAGGCAGACTTCGACAAGCTCTAGGCCGCTCCGGTCGCGTCCGGCCGGCAGCCAGCACAGAGTCAGCAGCACAGAGTTACCAGCACGGCCGGGTCCCAGCAGGGACCCGGCCGTTGCCGTCCCGCGGGGAGCCCGGCGGCGGGCCAGCCTCCGATCCAGTAGCGTGGAGCCATGTCTTCGACCCTGGTGTGGCTCCGCGATGATCTCCGACTCGACGACAACCCGGCGCTGGCCGAGGCCGCCTCGCAGGGCGGGCCGCTCACGGTGGTCTACGTCCTCGACGAGGACTCCCCCGGGATCCGGCCCCTGGGCAGCGCGGTCAAGTGGTGGCTGCACCACTCCCTCAAAGCCCTCTCCGCCGACCTGAAGGCAGCCGGATCGCGACTGGTCCTGCGCCGCGGGCAGGCAGACCGGGTCATCCGCGCCCTGGTCGAGGAAACCGGCGCCACCCGGCTGCTCTGGAACAGGCGCTACGGAGGACCGGAACGCGCCGTCGACGCCGGCCTCAAGGAGTGGGCAGCAGGAGAGGGCATCGATGCCTCCAGCTTCCAAGCCAGCCTGATGTTCGAGCCGTGGACGGTCCGGAACGGTTCCGGCGGCCCGTACAAGGTCTTCACACCGTTCTGGAAAGCGTGCCTCGACTCGTCCGAGCCCCGGCAGCCGCTGGACGCCCCGGAGCACCTCCCGGGGCCGGCCAAGACCGCAGGGGGGAAACTGCCGGAGAGCGAACCGCTGGCCAGCTGGGCGCTCCTCCCCCGGCATCCGGACTGGAGCGCCGGCTTGGCGGCCGAGTGGACGCCCGGCGAGGCCGGAGCGCACGGCAGGCTTGATGACTTCCTCGACGGGCCCGCCGCCGAGTACGGCACCGGCCGGGACGTCCCGGGCGTGGAGGGGACCAGCAGGCTCTCCCCGCACCTGCGTTTCGGGGAGATCAGCCCGTTCCGGGTCTGGCACGCGCTGCGGGAACGCTACCCGCACGGCGCGCCGGCCGACGTCGGCATCTACCGCTCCGAGCTCGGCTGGCGGGAATTCTGCTGGCAGTTGCTCTACGAGAACCCGCAGCTGGCCACCAAAAACTACCGCCCGGATTTTGACCGCTTCGAATGGCAGACACCGTCCGACGCCGAACTGCATGCCTGGCAGCAGGGCGCGACCGGTTATCCGCTGGTGGATGCCGGTATGCGCCAACTTTGGCAGACCGGCTGGATGCACAATCGCGTCCGGATGGCGGCTGCCTCGTTCCTGGTCAAGAACCTGCTGGCCGACTGGCGGCTGGGCGAAGCCTGGTTCTGGGACACCCTCGTCGACGCGGATTCGGCCAGCAACCCGGCCAACTGGCAATGGGTGGCCGGCTCCGGCGCCGATGCCTCCCCCTATTTCCGCATTTTCAACCCGGTCACGCAGAGCAAGAAGTTCGACTCCGCGGGCCGCTACCTGCGCGCGTTCATACCGGAGCTGTCCGGCTTGGATGACAAGGCCGTGCATGAGCCGTGGAAGGCCGATGGCGGGGCCCCGGACTACCCCGAGCCGATCGTGGGCCTCCCCGAATCCCGGGCTAGGGCCCTGGAGACTTACCAGCGGCTGAAGGACGCCTAAGTACCGTCGGGGGCAGGCAACGAAAAGGCCCGGATCCTTGGATCCGGGCCTTTTTCCTACTGCCAGTGGTTGCGGGGACAGGATTTGAACCTGTGACCTCTGGGTTATGAGCCCAGCGAGCTACCGAACTGCTCCACCCCGCGTCGCTTGATCAACACTACCCTACTTTGGCCGACGCCCCGACCACGGCCCGACCACGGCCCGTCTCCGGCCGGCGCTGGACGGAGGCCGCGGCCGCCCCTCGCCGGAGGTTAAAGCAAAGAGTCCGGAACACCTTCCAGTGTTCCGGACTCTTTCTCAGTTGCGGGGACAGGATTTGAACCTGTGACCTCTGGGTTATGAGCCCAGCGAGCTACCGAACTGCTCCACCCCGCGTCGCAAGAACAACTGTACCTGCCGGTGAACGGGAGGCCAAATCGGGGCGGCGTGATGTGCGTCCCATCCCCGGCGCATACGCCTCGGGCCGGACCCCCTGCTCCGTGGAGGCAGGGAATCCGGCCCGGTGGCCTGTCGTTCTCCGGAGCTTACTTACTCGGGGACGGTGACGGGGTGGCCGACGGCGATGCGCTGGCGCCCGGTGACGGGGTGGCCGACGGCGCCGGGGAGGGTGTCGTGATCTTGGCCTCCGCGTTGATCGCCCGTTCCAGAGCGGCGGAGAGCTTCTTCTGCTGCTCGCCGTAAGCCGCGAAGTCGCTCTTGGCCAGGGCAGCCTGGCCGGCCTTAATGGCGTCGTTGGCGTCGTCGAGCGCCGCCTTCAGCTCGGCCTTGGCGTCCGTGCTGCCGCCGGTGGCCGGTGGCGTGGTGCCCGGTGACGGGCTGGCCGGCGCCTGGCCGTTGTTGGCGGCGTCACCGGCGGTGGCGCCGGACCTGCCGCCGAACAGCTGGTTCAACGCCTCGTCCAGGGTCGGGGCGAACCCGATCTTGTCACCGAACGCCACCAGGACCCGCTGCAGCGTCGGGTAGGAGGTCTCCCCCGTCGACTTCAGGTAGACCGGCTGGACGTAGAGCAGGCCGCCACCCAC
Organism: Arthrobacter sp. 10T416; assembly: GCF_056394165.1. NCBI lineage: Bacteria > Bacillati > Actinomycetota > Actinomycetes > Micrococcales > Micrococcaceae > Arthrobacter > Arthrobacter sp. 10T416. The sequence continues at coordinate 186,579 of NZ_JBFTHI010000002.1, forward strand.
CGGCAGGGTCAGCAGGTTGCCGTTGAGCACCGCCGACGCGCCCTGGCGCAACAGGTTCAACGCCTGGGACACCGTGGGATCGGAGTTGAATTTGTTCTGCGCCTGCCCGGGGCCGGGGACGTTGGCTTCGGGCGGAATCTGCAGCAGCCGCAGCTGGCCGTAGCTCGCCGCCTTCACGCCCTTCTGGTTTCCGGCGTCGGAGTCCGCGGCCAGGAAGCCGTAGAGCACGTTACGGGCGTTGCCGTTGACCACCTGCGGGATGAACGAGGAGGTCAGCTGGAAGGCCGGTTTCTCCTGGTCGGGCATCTGCAGCGACATGTAGAACGGGGGCTGCTTGACCCCCTCTTCCTTGACGGTCGGATCGTTGGGAACAGACCAGGCGTCGTTGTTGGTGAAGAAGCTGTCCGCGTTGGTCACGTGGTAGCGGCCCAGGAGTTCACGCTGGACCTTGAAAAGGTCCTCCGGGTAGCGGACGTGGCTCATCAGGGCGCCGGACATCTCCGAGAAGGGCTTCAAGGAGGTCGGGAAGACCTTCTGCCAGGCCTTCAGGACCGGATCCTGGTCGTCCCAGGCATAGAGCGAGACGGACCCGTCGTAAGCATCAACGGTGGCCTTGACCGAGTTGCGGATGTAGTTGACCGAGTTGCTGGGCAGCGCGGCGGTGCGTCCGGCCGAGGTCTGTGAGTCCCTCGTGGCGTCCGAGAGCTGCTCCTGCTGCGAGTACGGGAAGTACGGGCTGGTGGTGTAGCCGTCCACGATCCACTTCACCCGGCCGTCGACGACGGCGGGGTAGGCGTTTCCGTCGACGGTCAGGTACGGCGCGACCTTTTCCACACGGTCCTTGGGGCTCCGGTCGTAGAGGATCTGCGACTCGGCGTTGACGCCGTCGGAGAGCAGCAGGTCCGAGGACTGGAACTTGATCGCGTAGAGGATCTTGTTGAAGAACCCGCCCACGTTCGGTCCGCCGTTGCCGGTGAACGTGTACTGGGTTCCGGCGTCGCCTTCCTTGGCCGCCGGCCGGTCCTGCTCACGGTGCGCCGCTCCCGCAGGGGCGCCGACGATCGAGTAGTCCGGGGAGTTTTCGCCGAAGTAGATCCGCGGCTGGTAGCTGGTGTCGGTGCCGAGCACACCGGTGGACGGGATGCCGGACTGCAGGAACTCGGGCTTGCCGTCAGCGGTGAACTTGTTGCCCTTGGCCGCGACCACACCGTAGCCGTGGGTGTAGACCACGTGCCGGTTGAGCCAGGACTGCTGGTTTGTCGCAAGGCCGCCCGGGTTCAGCTCGCGGACCGCGATCACCGTGTCCTGGATCTTGCCGTTGACTTCGTAGCGGTCCACGTTCAGGGTGCTCGGGAACTGGTAGTACGGCCGGTACTGCTCGAGCTGGGAGAAGGCGTCAGAGATCAGGTTCGGGTCGAGCAGGCGGATGTTGGCCGTGGTCTGCGCGTCCGGGGCGAGGGCGCCGGTGGTGGCGTTGGTGGTGGCCTCGTACCGCTTCTCCTGGATCTTGTCCAGACCGTAGGCGGCGCGGGTCATGTTGATGTTCCGCTTGATGAATTCGTTCTCCAGGGTCTGCTCCGAGGGGCGGACCTGGAACTGCTGGATCACCCAGGGGTACACGCCGCCGGCCAGGATCGAGGTGATCACCAGCATGGCCGTGCCGATCACCGGGAGCCGCCACTTGCCGACGACGGCGGCCACAATAAAGAGCACGGCAACAATGCCTGCGGCGACGGCCAGGATGGCCTTGGTGGGGATGACCGCGTTGACGTCGGTGTACAGCGCACCGGCCCAGCGGCCGCCGTTGTTCAGGACGGCCGAGTAGCGGTCCAGCCAGAAGTTCGCGCCGAGCAGGAGGAGGAACGCCGCGCCGGCGACGGCCAGGTGGATCTGGGCGGCCCGGCTCGTGAACACACCGCGCTCCATCAGCCGGATGCTGCCGTAGAGGTAGTGCGTGAGGATGCCCGCGACACCGGCCACGACGGCGACGCTGATCAGGAAGCCGGTGACGAAGCCGAGGAACGGCAGGGTCATCAGGTAAAAACTGATGTCCAGGTTGAACTGGGGATCGTTCTGCCCGAAGGGTTCCTGGTTCAGGAACAGCATGACCTTCTGCCACTGGCTGGCGGCTGCGCTTCCGGCGAAGAGCCCGAAGAGCACCGGCAGCCCGATCATGACCACCCGGCGGATGGGCTCAAGCTGGGCCTGGTAGCGGTTGAGGTTGTCCCGGACTTCGGAATCCGGCGCGTAGACCGGACGCGAGATGTAGGCGATCCGGATCGCGAAGAACACGGCCGCGAACATAACGGCGAACCCGATGAGGAAGATGATGATCCGCGCGAGGTTCTCGGTCAGGAAGACTTCGAAGAAACCCAGCTGCTGGTACCAGAGGACGTCCGTCCAGACATTGGCGAAGAAAATGAAGCCCACCACGATCAGGGCCACAACAATTAATGTAGGCGTCAGTGCGCCTCGCCGTTGCTGTGGCCTTCCGGGTGGGACGGTGCTGGGACGGGACAAACTCGGTACCTCATAGCTGGTCTCAGTGCTGCTGGTTTTCAGTTGTCTAAGTGCAAGGTGTTGCTGCAGTCTAGCGACTGCCGGCGCCGCCCAGGGGGCGGCGGCGGCCGTCATTAGTGCCACGAGTGGCGCCGGTGCTTAGTTCCGCGGCCAGTCTAGTTGCTGGTGCAGGCAGGAAGTCCGGATGTGTCGGCCCCTGACGCGGCGAGCTCGACGGCGTGGCGTGCCTGGTCCAGGGTGGCCACCTTGACCACCTGCAGGCCGGCCGGGATGTGGCCGACGACGTCGTCGCAATTTGCCGCCGGGGCCAGGAACAACGTGGCGCCGCCGGACCTGGCGCCGACCATCTTCTGGCCAATGCCGCCGATGGGGCCCACGACGCCGTCGGGCGTGATGGTGCCGGTGCCGGCAATGTGTTTGCCGCCGGTCAGGTCACCCGGGGTCACAGTGTCCACGATGCCCAGGGCGAACATCATGCCGGCGCTGGGGCCGCCTACCTGGTCGAGTGAGATTTTTACGTCAAACGGGAATTTGAACTTGTACTGCAGCACGACGCCGAGGAGGTAGCGGCCGTTTTCGGACTTGGTCGGGGTGATGCTGAGCGGCAGCTGGCGGCCGTTGCGGTCCACGGTGACGGTGACCGGTTTGCCGTTTCCGGCCGCGAGCTGAGACTGGACCACGCTCAGGGCGGTGACGGGTTTACCGTCGATGGAGACCAGCACGTCGCCGTCCTCGATCTTGCCCTTCGAGGCCGACCCGTCCGGGACGCCGGCGATCTGCAGCTTCTGTTCGAAGGCGATGCCCAGTTCCTTCAGGGCGGAGGCCACCGCGTTCTCCTGCGAGGTGGTCATGGCCACGGCACTTTCCTGCTGCGACTGCTCCTTGGTGACGCCGCTGGGGAAGATCAGTTCCTCCGGGTAGACCGCCTTGGTGGGATTCAGCCAGGCGCTTAGGGCTTCAAAGACCGTCACCGGGCCGTTGGGGCCGCCGTCGACGTAGACGGTGGTCAGATCCAGGTTTCCTTTGGCGGGAAACGCCTCGTGGCCGGAGACGGTAATGACTGGTTTGCCGTGGTCGGATCCCAGGGTGTTGAACGTGGGGCCCGGGGATTCGATCACGTACGGCACCGGGAGGCTCATCGCCGCGAGCCCGAGGGCCAGCGACAGCAGGCCGGAGACCAGCATGGTGGAGGACCGGGTGGTGTTCTCGCCGCCGCGTTCGCGGGGCGCGGTTTCGCCGGCAGGCTGGCCGCCCTGGGTAATCGTCAATGAAGGACCTCTCCGTGCCGGCGCCTGGTGCCCTTGCGGATGCGACCGCGGCGCTGCGGCCGCGACCCCGTAGCCGGTCCGCAGCCTGCAAATATTCCAGCCTCTAACACTACGCGCTCGGGCACCGCGGGGGCTCTTTGCCGACAGCGAACGTGGCCCGGTTTCGGGAGACAGCCGCTGAGCCGGAGGGGTAGCGTGAAGTTGAGCACCAGTCACACCGACGATCGGCGGGATCATGACCTCTAACCCACTAACTCCGTCCAACGGGGACGACGAACCCAAGGATCCGCTGGCGGAAATGCTGCAGAACCTGATGGGCGGCAAGGGCATGGGCGACATCGATCCGGCAGAGCTTGCCAAAGCCGCCGGGCTGCCGGAGGATCCGAACCTGCTGGCGCAGATGTTCTCGCAGGTCCAGGCCATGATGAGCGCCCCCTCCGAGGGCCCGGTGAACTGGCAGCTGGCCCATGAGAATGCGCGTCGGGTCGCGGCCAGCGGATCCGATCCTTCCGTTACAGCCACCCAGTCACGCGAGGTGGATGAGGCCCTCCGGCTGGCCGAGCTCTGGTTGGACCAGGTCACCGGGCTCCCCGCCACCGGGCTGATCGGCCGCGCCTGGTCCCGCGCCGAATGGGTCGAGGAGACGCTGGGCACCTGGAAGCGGCTGACCGAGCCGGTCGCCAACAGCATCGCCAACGCACTTTCCTCCGCCATGACCGAGCAGATGCCCGAGGAAATGAAGTCCATGATGGGCGGCGCCTCCTCGATGCTGCAGAACATGGGCGGAGCCATTTTCGGTATGCAACTTGGCCAGGCCATCGGCGCGCTCTCCGCCGAGGTGGTCAGCTCCACCGATATCGGTGTCCCGCTGGCCGACCTGGAGATGGCATTGTTGCCGGCCAACGTGGCGAAGTTCGGCGAGGGCCTGAGCCTGCCGGAGAACGACATTCGCCTGTTCCTCGCGGTCCGCGAGGCTGCCCACGCGCGCCTGTTCGTGCAGGTCCCCTGGCTGCGCGGCCACCTGCTCGGGGCGATCGAGGCCTACGCCCGCGGCATCCACATCGACACTTCCAAGATCGAGGAGCTCGCCCGGGACCTGGATCCCAGCAATCCCGAGGGCATCCAGGAAGCGTTGTCGCAGGGTGTCTTTATGCCGCAGCGGACCCCCGCGCAGGACCAGGCGCTGGAGAAGCTCGAGACCGCCCTTGCCCTCGTGGAGGGCTGGGTTGATGAGCTAACGGCCGCGGCGACCGGCAAGATGCTCCCCTCCGCGGCTGCGCTGCGCGAGACTGTGCGCCGCCGGCGGGCCACCGGCGGACCCGCGGAGCACGCGTTCTCGTCCCTCGTCGGCCTCGAACTCCGGCCCCGCAGGCTGCGCGAGGCCGCTACGCTATGGGCCCAGCTCAAGGAAGAACGCGGCGCGGAGGGCCGCGATGCCATCTGGCAGCACCCCGATCTGCTGCCCACCGCCGAGGACCTGGACGACCCCAAGGGCTTTAGCGAACGCCGCAAACTGGCCGAGGCCAGTGATACCGAAGTCGACGATGCCCTGCAGAAACTGCTCAGCGGCGGGTTCGACACCACCGGTCCGGAGCAGGACGGGACTGCCGGGGCCGCGGGAACTGATGGCCCCGCCGGGCCTTCCGGTGATGTGCCCGGCAACGAACCCGGTGACAAACCCGGCGACGGCAGCCCGAAGGCCTAACCGGCCCGTCCACGCCGGGGCGAACCTAGCGCAGGGCCGGGTCCCCGGCGTCGGCGGCCGGACCGGCGCCGTCGACGTCGTCCTCCCCCTCGGCCGGAAGGCCGCGGGCGGTGGCGAAGGAAACGCCTTCCAGGAACGCCTTGGCCCGCTCAGTCTCCGGGTAGGCCGCCAGCAGCCGCCAGAACGCGGCGTTGTGCGCTGCCACCAGCAGGTGTGCCAGCTCGTGCAGCAGCACATAGTCAATGACCCACTGCGGCATGGGCTGGAGCTTGTGCGAAAGCCGGATGGTCCCTTCGGACGGCGTGGCCGAGCCCCAGCGCGAATTCTGGTTGGTCACCCAGCGCACGGACGCCGGCACGGCCCTGCCGCCGAGGTAGCGAGCGGAGAGCTCGCTGGCCCGGGCGGCAAGCTCCGCGTCGCTGCCGGCCCGGCGTTTGCCGGCAGCTTTAGGGCCACGGGTGCCCTGGACCCGGAGTTTTTCCAGCATGCGGTGCACCCACTCGCGTTCCTGGGCGCCGCTGAAATGCGCGGGGATGGCAACGACGGCGGTCCCGTTCTCCCAGAATGCGGCCACCGTCCTGCGCCGCCGGGCCGAGCGGCGCACCTCCACCGGGGCGCCGTCGGCAGTGGTCAGCGGGGTGCCCCCGGTGTCCGCCAGACTGCGGGCCATCAGAGGCTGGAGCTTTCCACGAGGACCGTCAGCACGGCCTCGCCGTACTTCTCCAGCTTTGAGGCGCCGACGCCGGGCAGGGTTGCCAGCTGTTCGAGGGACTCCGGACGCGCCTCGGCAATGGCTGTCAGGGTCGCATCGGTGAAGACCACAAAGGCCGGGACGTCGGCCCCCAGCGCCGTTTCCTTCCGCCACTGCCGCAGCGCGTCGAACGTCTGTTCCTCATAGCTCGGCGGGCACTGGTTGCAACGGCCCACTTTTCGTTCGGCGCCTGAGGAGAGCATGCTGCCGCAGACCCGGCACGACGCCGGCACGGCCGCTTTACGGCGTGGCGCCGAGCCCTTACCACGGACGGTGGAGCTGGCCACCGAGTCGGGCCGCAGCCCGTCGAGGAACCGGGACGGCTTCCGGTTGGCCCGGCCGCCGGGGGTCCTCGCGGTGGACCAGGACAGGTGCAGGAATTCCTTGGCGCGGGTGACGCCGACGTAGAGCAGGCGGCGCTCCTCGTCCACGGATTCCGGAGTGTCCGCGAATGAGATCGGCATCAGGCCCTCGCTGAGTCCGACCAGGAACACAGCCTCCCATTCCAGGCCCTTGGCGGCGTGCAGGGAGGCCAGCGTTACGCCCTGCACTGTCGGGGCGTGCTGGGCGAGGGAGCGTTCCTGCAGCTCGTTGACAAAGTCGGCGAGGCTGAACTGCGCTCCCCTGCTGACTACCAGCTCGTCGGCGAGGGCCACGAGCGCGGCGAGCGACTCCCACCGTTCCCGGAGTGCGCCGCCGTTATGCGGGGCCGCCTCGGTGTAGCCCAGGGATGAAAGAATGTCGCGGACCAGCTGGCCGAGCGGCTCCGGTTCAGCGGTTTCGGCGACGGCCCGGGTCGCGGCACGCAGCTGAAGGATCGCGTCGCGGACTTCCTTCCGGGCGAAGAACCTTTCGCCGCCGCGCAGCTGGTAGCCGATCCCGGCGGACGCGAGGGCCTGTTCGTAGGCCTCCGACTGGCCGTTGGTGCGGAACAGCACGGCGATCTGGCTGGCCGGCGTTCCGGCGTCGAGGAGCTCTCGGATCTTCACGGCCACCGTGGCTGCCTCGGCCTCGTCGTCCGAACATTCCGTGAACTGCGGCGCCGGGCCGGCCGGCCGCTGCGCCACAAGCTGCAGCGGCGTCGCCCAGGCGGCATCGGCCACGGGTCCGCCGCTGCGCCGGCCGGCCAGCAGCTGGTTGGCGAGCCTCACCACCTGCGGCGTGGACCGGTAGTCGCGGATCAGCTTGACCACGGTGGCGTCCGGGTACTGGGCTTTGAAGCCGAGCAGATGCTTCGGCGAGGCGCCCGTGAACGAGTAGATGGTCTGGCTCGCGTCGCCGACGACACAGAGATCATCCCGGCCACCCAGCCACAGTTCGAGGAGCCGCTGCTGCAGCGGCGACACGTCCTGGTACTCATCCACCACAAAATGCCGGTACTGCTCCCGTACCGTGGCGGCGACCTTCGGATCCTCCTGCAGGATGCCCACCGTAATCAGCAGGACGTCCTCGAAGTCGATCACGTTCCGGTCCGTCTTGACGTCCTCGTAGGAGTGGAAGACCCGCGCGACGGTTGTCAGGTCGAAACCGCCGGGCGTGCCTCTGCCCCGGGCTTTTTCCAGGTAGTTGGCGGGGGTGAGCATGGAAACCTTGGCCCACTCGATCTCGGAGGCGAGGTCCCGGATGGAGGCACGGTCGGTGCTGAGCCTCAGGCGGCGGGCCGCCTCGGCAATCATCTGGGCCTTGTGGTCCAGCAGATTAGGCAGTGCCCCGCCGATGGCCTGCGGCCAGAAGAACTGCAACTGGCGCAGCGCGGCGGCGTGGAAAGTACGGGCCTGGACACTGCCGACGCCGAGGTCCCGGAGCCGGCTGCGCATTTCCGCGGCGGCCCGGGCGGTGAAGGTGACGGCCAAAAGACGCTGCGGGCTATAGACGCCGGAATGCACTCCGTAGGCGATGCGGTGGGTAATGGCCCGGGTTTTGCCGGTGCCGGCTCCGGCGAGCACACACATCGGCCCGTTCAGGGTGCTGGCTACCTCGCGCTGTTCCGCGTCAAGGCCGCCAAGGATCCTGTCCTCGAGGGAGCGGCTGTCCTGGTCCGGGGCCTCCGCGGCCGGGCTGCCGTGGTGCGCCTGTCCACTGGGGAGGTCGCTGGAAGGAAAAATCTCAGTGTTCACTTCTGCTGCTTAGTTGTTGGAGGGTGCGCGGGGTTGGGCCGCGCCATGGGTCCCGCGGGAAGCCGCCAAACGGTGTCCCGGGGTGCTGGCACACGCGCGTTAGGTAGTATCCGGGCGGTCCTGGATAACGCCCCCGTACCAGTGTTCGATGAGGGCGCGCGCAATGGAGAGCCTGCTGGAGATGACGATTTCGCCGCTCAGCACGGCTTCCTGGAGCTCCTGCCGGCTGAACCAGCGCGCCCGGGTGACCTCGACGCCGTCGGGCGTGGCCTCCGTGTCCGCCGTCGTCGCGGTGAAGCCGAGCATCAGGGAGGCCGGGAAGGGCCAGGACTGAGAGCCCAGGTATTGGGACGCGGTCACCCGGACCCCGACTTCTTCGCCGATTTCGCGGACCACGGCCTGTTCGAGGGATTCGCCCGGCTCAACGAAGCCGGCAAGGGTCGAATAGTTCCGGGCATCGAGCGGGCCGCCGCCGCCGAGCAGCAGCCGGTCGTCCGGGCCGACGACGGTGACGATGATCGCCGGGTCCGTGCGGGGATAGTGCTCGGAGTTATCCGACGGGCAGCGCCGGACCCAGCCGCCGGCTTCCGGGACGGTGGCGGCGCCGCACCGGGGGCAGTGGGTGTGGGTGGCGTGCCAGTTGGCGATGGCGCTGGCCTCAATAAACAGGGCGGTGTCGATCGGGTCCAGCTGTGCGGCCACTTCGCGGAAACCCGCCCACTGGGCTCCGGCGGGGATGCCGTCGACGTGCGGCTCGAACGGCTCGGCGCGGACTTCGAACTGTTCGGGAAGGATAAAGAGCAGGAACTGGGTGCCGGCCGCGGTGCCCGCCCCGGGGAGCGCGCTGCCGAGGTAGACCACGTGTTCGGGGGCGTAGTCGGTTCCCCTCAGCCGCTGGGCGAGCGCGGCCGCGTCCAGGAAGACGAGCCCGTTGCCGCTGACGAGGGCCTGGCGCCGCGACAGCACCATCGCCTGCACGCCGCTGGTGCGGAGCAGTTCGTCCAACATCTCCGGCTTCAGCCGGGCCGCGGAGCCCCTGTCAATGAGGGCCGGGCGGACCGGCAGTACCGTGTCCCGCAGGTGGTTGGCGGGGTGGCTGTCCGGTAGGTGGTCTGCTGTTGCTGCCCCGCCCGCGCGCGCAGATTCAGGATCAATGTGTCCGGTACTGTGCCCGGCGCCGGACTCCGGTGACTCCGCAAGACTCATGTACCCACCGTACCGACCCCCGCCGACAATTGACATTTTCAGGCGCCGTCGCGGGGGCGGCCACCGCCGGCGTCGGCCCGGCATCCGGGCTGCCGATGCGCCGGCGTCGGACTGCCAGCTTGTCTGGCAAGGCTTCCTGCGCTATTTCGTGCCGATCTTTCAGACTCGCCGTGATGCATCGCCGTCTTGGGCGCGGGTCAATCTACCGTGGAAGCGTGAGAAGAGAACCCATCGAACTGGCAGCCGTAGCAACTGCGGCAGTTCCCGGCCTGACCCCGACCGCCGTGAGCTCCGCTCCGGACGATCCGGCAGACTTCGATTCCGCCCTTCTCCTGGACTCCGAAGGCAAGCGCTGGCGGGTGCGTTCCCCCCGCCACGCCGAGGCCAGCGCCCGGCTGGAAACCGAGTTCCTGGTTCTCCGAGCTTTCACCCCCGGCATCCGCGCCGAACTTCCCTTCCTGATGCCCACCGTGGCTGGAACCGTCCGGCAGGGGACGCTGAGCACGTTCGTCTACTCGCACCTTGGCGGCTCCACGCGTTCGGTGGAGGACCTCAGCACGGGTTCCGCAGCCCTGGCAGGAGAGTTGGGCGCCGCCCTGGCTGCCATCCACGACCTTCCGCATTCGCTGGTCAGCAATGCCGACCTGCCAAGCTACACGCCGAACGAGTTCCGCCAGCGCCGGCTGAACGAGCTCGACCAGGCCGCCACCACTGGCAAGATTCCCGCGCTGCTGCTGCGCCGCTGGGAGCACGCGCTGGAAGACGTCTCGCTATGGCGCTTTAATCCCAGCGTGGTGCACGGCGACCTGCACGAGGACAACCTGCTGGTCGACGGGTCCCGGGTCACGGCGGTCACCGGATGGACGGATCTGCGGATCGGGGACCCCGCCGACGACCTGGCGTGGCTGGTCGCGTCCAACAACCAGGCTTTTGTGGATGCTGTGGTGGCGCATTACACCTCCAGCCGCCGGGACGTTCCTGACGCGCACCTGCTGCGCCGCGCCGCGCTGTCCGCGGAGTTCGCCCTGGCGCAGTACCTGGTCAAGGGCCTTGCCGCCGGCGACGAGGACATGATCAGTGAGGCCGAGTCGATGCTGGAGGTCCTGGCCGAGGACGTGGCCGAACACGGCGGGCAGCCCATCAGCGTTGAGCCGCTGCCGCAGCCGGCGGTCACGGTCCAGCCGATCGACACTGCTGGGCCCGATGACATTGCTCGGCCCAACAACCCTGCTGAACCCAATGTCACTGCTGAGCCTAACGTCGCTGCCAAGCCAAACGTCACTGTTCAGCCGATCGGTGGAACGTCGACCGCGGTGCACGTCACTCCGATTCCCAGCGATGAGGTCCCCGCCGTGGCACCGGACGACCACGCCCCGGCCGGCGACCACGATCCTGGGGCCGGGGTCGACGACGCCAGTACGTCCGCCGCGGAGGCGGACGCCGCAACGGATGCCACCTCGGATGCCGACAGCGAGGACCGGCGCGATCGTCCGACGCCGTCTGCGGCCGATGACACCTCCACCACGGCCCTCACGGTGGTTCCGTCGAGCGGCACAACCCGCACCAGCTAGCCCCGCCGTACCAGTTAGCGCCGCCATACCAGTTAGCCCTGCCTAGCCGGCCAGCGCCGCGGCGACGATCCCTTCGAGCTGCTCCGCGGAACCAAGATCGTGGGGCCGGACCACGGCGTTGTCCGCCACGTAGTAGAACGCGGCCCGGACCTCGTCCAGTGGAACACCTTTCAGCCGGGACCACGCCAACCGGTACACGGCGAGCTGCACGGCTTTGGTCTTAAGTTGACCCGCCGAGGGCCGCCGCCCGGTCTTCCAGTCCACCAGGTCCCAGCCGCCGTCGGCGTCGCGGAAGACGGCGTCAATACGGCCACGGACCACGACGTCGCCGATCCGGGTTTCCACGGGAACCTCAACGTGCGCCGGCGCCCGGTGGGCCCATTCGGACTGGCGGAAGGTCTCCACCATGGCATCCAGGCCGTACGCCTCGTCAATGTGGTTATCCGAGCCCGCGGCTTCGCCAAGGTCCAGCATTCCGGTGGTGCCAAAGTACTCCTCAACCCAGGCATGGAAGGCCGTGCCCTTGCGGGCGGACATCCCCGGTTCGCGGGGAACCGGCCGCCGGAGCCTGGCCACCACGGCGGCCGCGTCCTCGTCCAGGTCCACCAAGGTGGACGCGGAAATGTGCCCCGGGAGATGGATGTCCTGGCCCGCGGACCGAAGGGAGCGCCGTTCCAGGAGCGTTGCCGCTTCCTGAGCCCACCCGGCGGCAGGCCCGCGCTGCGCCCGGGCTCCCGGCGCCGTACCGGGCACCCCTCCAGGAACCAGCCCGGGCAGGGATCCGGCATCCTGGCGCTCCAGCCTTTCCCGGACGGCGGCGGCAGCGGACTCCATCGCTGCCCGGCGCCCCGGCACGAGGCGGAGCCGGGCTCCGGTCTGCGGGTGCACGGGACCTTCCAGGGGGTCGTACGGCCACAACGCGACCTCAAGTTCGGACGTCAGCGGACTCTCCTCCGGCAGCGCGTCCTCGGCGACGGAGAGCGGGTGGATCTCCGCTGTGCCGGCTGCCGGGAGGACCTCGAGGTCTGTCAGGAACGGGGACATCTCAGCCAGTCCGGCCCGCGAACCCACCCAGGCCGCGCTGGATACCCAGAGCACATGTTTGGCCCGGGTGTAGGCCACGTAGGCGAGGCGGCGTTCCTCCGCCTCGCCGTGGGCCTGCACGGCCGACTTGAATTCCTTCTCGGCGTCCAGCCAGCCTTTCTGGTCCGGCTGATCCAGGTCCCACTGCGGCAGGTCGGCCCGGTCGCCACGCAGGGGCCACGGAAGCGCGGCGGATCCACTGCTCCAGCGCGAATCCCGGCTGCTCGGGAAGGCCCCGGCGTTCAGGCCCGGGACAAACACCACGTCCCATTCCAAGCCCTTGGAGGCGTGGACCGTCAGGAGCTGGACTGCCTCGTGGTTGACTTCGGGCGCTGCGGCATCGAGGCCGTTCTCCTCCGCCGCAGCCGCTTCCAGCCAGGCAAGGAATGCCAGCACATCCACGCGGTGCGAGGTGTGCAGGAATCCAGCCGCTGCGTCCTGGAAGGCGTCCAGGTTGCGCCGCGCCTGGTGGATGCTGATGCCGGGCCGGGCCGCGACTTCGATGTCCAGGAGCATGGCCCGCTCCACCTCGCCGAGCAAGGTACTGAGGTCGTCGCCCATAAAGCTCCGCAATTGCCGGAGCTCCGCCGAGAGCCGCTGCAGCCTCTCCTGCGCTTCCGGGCTCAGGCGGCGGCCGTGCGCGGATGTCCAGTCCGGGCGGGGCAGCCAGTCCAGCGCCTCGACGAGGCTCGCGGCGTCCGTCAGGTCACCCTCGATGACCGCCGCCGCGTCGTCGTCCGTGGCGGGATCGGCGTCGGGGTCCCCGCTCCCGGGAGAACCCGGGCGGCCCCGGCGCCTGGCCAAGTGGCTCGACCAGTCGCGGAAAGCCATCAGGTCCCCCGGGCCGATCCGCCAGCGCGCGCCGGCCAGCAACCGCATAAGGGAGTCCGAGCGGCCCGGATCGGCCAGCACCCGGAGGGTCGCCACGAGGTCGACGATTTCGGGGGTGTCCAGCAGGCCGCCGAGTCCGACAATTTCGTAGGGAATGCCGCGCGCCTCGAATTCGCGGCGGATGCACTCCATCTGGGCCCGGCGGCGGCACAGCACGGCCATGGCGGGCGGCTCCGGCTCGGCTTGGTCGGCGTTGAAGTCCGTGCGGCGGAACTTCAGGACGTCGGAGGCGATGGCCGCGGCCTCGTCCTCGTCAGTGCCGAACCGGCCCATCACCACCCGGCCCTGGACCGCGGCGGGGCTGGGCTGCAGCGGTGGGACCTCAACCGTCCCGGCGCTGTCCCGGGCCCCCGCTGCGCCGGTCTGGGCCGCCGCCTTGCTCAGCGGGGCCGAGATGACGTTCGCGGCCTGGAGGATGTTCCGGCCGTTGCGCCAGGCGGTGGTCAGGTACGACGTTGGAGCGAGCGCGAACGCCGGCACGCTGCCGGCATCGCGGGTGCCGCTGCCGGCCACCTTGACCGGGAATTCGCGGACAAAATGGAAGAGCTGGCCCGCTGACGCGCCGCGGAAGCCGTAGATGGACTGGTTGGGATCCCCCACCGCCGTGACGGCGTGGCCGTCGCCGAACAACCGGGAGAACAGGACCAGCTGGGCGTGGGAGGTGTCCTGGAATTCATCCAGCAGCACCACTTTGTAGCGCTGGCGCTCGGTCTGGGCGGCGACCGGGATCTCGTTGGCCACCCGGGCCGCGAGGGCAACCAGATCGCCGAAGTCCAGAGCGCCGCGGGCCCGTTTGGCCTCCGCGTACCGGCCCACCATCTCCGCGACGCTGGCGCGGGTCCGGAGCAGTGCGCTGAGGTCGCCCGCGGCCTGGGTCGGGTTTTTCCGGGCGGTGGCGAGGTAGGGAAGGGCTTCGAACTCACTGACCCGCTCCAGCAGCCATGCCCGGACCTGCATGGGATCCTGCAGGTGTTCGGCGCACTCCCCGGCGAGCTGGATGACCGCCTTGACCAGTGTGGATTTGGCCGCGCGGAAGTGCTGGTAGTCGCCGTCGAAAGCCTCCACCACCTCACTGGCGAGCTGGAAGGACTGGGCGCCGCCGAGCAGGACCACGTCCCGTTCCACGCCCAGCCGCAGGCCGTAGTCCGAGACAATCCCGCTGGCGTAGGAGTGGTAGGTGGAGACCTTGGGTTCCAGCGCGTCCGTACTCAGCAGTCCGGCGGGGAATATCTTGTGCCCGGGATCAGCGGCTGCGATCCGTGCCAGCGCAGCCAGTTTGGCCCGGATCCGGGTAGCGAGTTCGCCGGCGGCCTTGCGGGTGAAGGTCACGCCGAGGACCTCCTCCGGCCGGACCCAGCCGTTGGCGACCAGCCACACCACCCGGTCGGCCATGGTGGCGGTCTTGCCCGATCCGGCCCCGGCGATGACGAGCCGGGGCGCCAGCGGCGAGGAGATGATCAGTGATTGTTCGGCGGTGGGGCTGTTCTTCTCCCCCAGCATGGCCGACAGTTCCTCTGGGCTGAACCGGGGCTCGGGCAGCGGTGCCGGCAGGGCCCCGCCCGGCTCCACAGCGCCCGGATTCACAGCTGCGTCCCGGCCGTCCGTCACGGTCTGGTTGTTCATTCGGTGACCTGCTTTCCGCGGGCGCAGAGGGGGCAGACTTCCGGGAGCCTGCAGCCGTGGCCGCCGTGGCCGCCTTTGGCGGGGTCGTGCCGGGCTTCGAAGGTGCTGCCGGACATCACGCGGGCGGCCTCGCCCACCAGATCCAGCGCCCAGTTCGCGTCCGGATCGAGCGGCGGCTGGCTCTGCACGCCCGGGCTCTTGGTGCTGGTGCCGAGCTGGGCCAGCACGGCACCGCCGGGCAGCGGGGGCGGTCCGTCGTCCGGGCCGGTGAACCCTCCTGCAAGCACAGCGGCCTGGTAGGCCCCCAGCTGCGGATGGCGTTCCAGCTCCGCTTTGCCGGGCTGGCGCTTCCCGGTCTTGAGGTCCACCACCACCAGGCGCCCGTCGGCGTCGATCTCCAGCCGGTCCACCTGGCCCCGCAGCACGGCGGGCCGGGCCGGCCACGCCTCGCCGGTCCCGGGAGTCTCCGCGGGGGCTACGTCGGGAAGCTTCACTTCAAAGTCCTGCTCGACGCCGAGCAGGCTGCGGCCCTCGCTCCGCATGACCAGCACGTACTGGGCGAGCTTACGGACCATGGTCTCGGCCCGCTGGTAATCGAGTTTCCCTTCCCAGTTGTCCTTCATGCCCAGGGACGGCCAGCGCTTGAGGAGCTCGGCCACGTACTCGCCTCCCGAGGCATCGGGGAGGTCCTGGGCGATGGCGTGAACCAGGGTTCCGAGGCTGCGCGCGAAATCCGTGGCGGCTTCTCCGCCGGCCGCCTGCACAAACCAGTCCAGCGGCGACTTCTGCACCGTCTCCACCTTGGAGGGTGAAACGAAGACGGTGCCGCCGGGCGGCACCACCGGCTCCGTCGATGACAGCGGCGCCAGCCCCCACCAGTCGGCCGGATGCGCTCCCGGGACGGGCGGCTGCGCGGCCGCGAGCGCGCCGAGGACGGCAGCCGCCTCGGCCGCGTCGCTGTGTCCGCCGTCGAGCTGGGCGTACTGGCGCAGCTCCGCGACCAGCGCGCGCAGGGTCAGCGGCCGTTCCACCGGGGTGAATCCGCGGCGGTCCTGATCCGGAGGCAGGGGTGAGACGTAATCTAGGAAGGAGGACGGCTGTTCATCCTCGGAGGAGACGGCGGTGCAGACCAGCACTTCCCGGGCGCGGGAAACCGCAGTGGAAAAGCTGCGGAGCTCGTCGTAGCGGATCTCGCGGAGCCGGCTCATCGGATCCAGCTGCAGGGCGTACTGGACTCCGTGTTCGACGGCGTCGGCGAACAGGGTGCTGCCGAGCAGTTCGCCGCGGAGCCGGGTGTTGGGCCACACGCCTTCCTGCAGCCCAGGGACGATCACCACCGGCCATTCGCGTCCCGCCGCGCTGGCCGGCGTCATAAGCTCCACGGCGTCTTCCAGCTGTGCGCGGGCCGCCAGCGTGTCCATGGGAAGTTCCTGGCTGACCAGGTACTCGAGGAACTGCTCCGGGCCCGATCCGGGGAGCTGGTCCACGTACCGTTCGGCCGTGTGGAACAGGGCCATCATGGCGTCCAGGTCCCGGTCGGCACGGGCTCCGGCGGCCCCACCGGAGAGGGCTGCCTCCGTCCACCGGCGGGCGAGGCCGGTGGAATGCCACAGGGCCCAAAGGACGGTCTCGGCGTTGCCACCGGGGGCGCCGGCGGCCTCGCGGCCGGCCTGGATCATCCTCGCGACCCGGCGGGCGGAGTGCCCCTCGATGCCAAGGGTGGCCAGGGCACCCGGCTCAAGCAGCGCCTCCACGAGGAGCGCGTCGCTGGTCCGGCCGCCGCCGCCCAGGAGCTCTTCTCGGCGGAGGGACTGGCGGAGCCGGCGCAATTCGATGGAGGTTGCGCCGCCGATCCTTGAAGTCAGGAGCGAGACGGCGGCTTCGGGGGTCAGGACCGCGGGGTCCAGGGCGACGGCGTACGCGTCCAGCAGCGGCCGGACGGCCACCTCGTCCCGGACGGCGGATTCGGCCACCGGGATCCGGACCGGGATGCCCTGGCCGGCGAGGTGGCGCTGCAGCTGGCTGAGCTGGCCGCCGTTACGGACGATCACGGCGATGTCCGAGAGGTCCCGGCCGTCGTTGAGCTGCGCTTCCAGGATGCGCTGGGCGACGTAACGCAGTTCATGCACAGGGGAGGGCAGCAGGTGCGCCTCAACAACCCCGCTGCCTCCGGATGCCGGCGGGTGCGGCTGCTCGAGCCGGCGAGCCGAGGAACCGCCTGACCGCAGCGAAATCCGCTCGGCGACGCCCTGCCAGGCGTCCGCGACGGCCGGGCTGTGGCGGTGGGCCGTCCACAGCGGCCGCTCCAGCACAGTGCCCCCGGCGGGGGCAAGCAGCCGGGGCAGTTCGGCTACCAGGTCCGGCCGGGCGCCGCGGAACCCCTGCACCACGGTGTCCGGGGACGACGTGACAAGGGCGTCCTTTCCGGCGGCGATGTCGGCGAGCAGTTCGAAGACGGCGGGGTTTGCCTCCTGGATGTCATCGACAAGGATCAGCTGGAGCCGGTCCCGCTCGGCGGCCAGGAAGCCGGGCGCGTCCTGGAAGATCTGGCGTGCCGCCGTAATGATGCCGGCCGGGTCAAAGGATTCGGGCATCCGCAGGTCCAGGACGTCCCGGTACTCGGCGTACAGGGCCGCCGCGGCCGTCCAGTCGGGCCGGCCGCAGCGCACCGCGAGGTCCGCGAGGTCTTCTGCAGTGCGCCCGGATTCGATGATCCTGTCAAACAGCTGGCGGACCTCCTGCCGGAAGCCGCGGGTCTGCAGGGCCGCGCCGAGGTCCTCCGGCCACGGAAGCTCCAGCCCCGGCTGGGCATGGCCTTCGAGGAGTTCCTTGATGATGAGGTCCTGTTCCGGCCCGGAGAGCAGCTTCGGGGCACGCGGCAGGGGAAGGATGCCCTCGGCTTTGGCCCGACGGATCAGGTCGAAGGCGTAGGACGCCCAGGTGCGGGCCGGCGTCGTGCTCAGGCTGCGGTCCAGGCGCGCCGTGAAGCGGTCACGCAGCGCATCGGCGGCAAGCCGGTTGGGAGCCAGGATCAGGATCCGTTCCGGATCCACGCCCTCGTGCTGCGCCCGGCGTACCGCGGCTTCCACCAGCACCGTGGACTTGCCGGTGCCGGGCGCCCCGGGAACCAGCACCGGGCCCGAGCCGTGGCGGAGCTCGACGGCGTCGCGCTGGTCCGGGGAGAGCACCGGGACGACGCTGTGCTGCATCCGGGGCGGCAGCAGCCGTAGCCCGGTTCCGCCACCCGGGGTTCCGGGCGCGGCCGGGCGGGAGCGGTTCTGGCTGGTGGAGGTGGGGCTGGTGGTGGTTGAGCTACTCACACGGTCATTTCATCATTGGGGACCGACAATCTATGCAGGTCGCGTTCGAGCCGCTCGGCGAGGGCGTCAATCCGGTCGAAGTCCTGCTCCGACGGCGCCCACCGTGCTGCCGCGAGGTCCACCCGCCACCGGCCCTCGCCGGTTTTCCTGTAGTCCTCATAGCTGCCGCGCAACGGCGTCCCCTCGGCCAGGTAAAGGCCGAGGGCCTCGTATTCGTGGCCGGGTGGGGCGTCCCCGTTGGCCTTGAGGATCCGCCACCAGGGAACGGCGCTGCCGTGGTGGCTCATGACGGAGCCGACCTGGCGGGGGCCGCCGGAGCCAAGAAGTTCGGCAACATCCCCGTATGCGACGGCGGTACCCGCCGGCACCATGGCCGCCAGCTCCAGCACTGCCTCAACATACTCCGTCCGCATGCACCCAAGGTTACCGTCGCGGAGCGCCACGGACCGTCGTCGGACCTCACCGCGGGGCGTTGCCGGAAGTGTCGGTGGCAGCGGGTAGCGTTGAAGTATGAGCACCTGGCATACCCTTCCGCGCGCAGCGTTTGACCTCGAAACCACCGGCCGGAACTCCCGCGCGGCAAGGATCGTCACGGCCTCCGTCACCGTGGTGGATGCCGACGGTGCGGTCATCAAGGAACACGAATGGCTCGCGGATCCCGGGGTGGAGATTCCCACCGAGGCCAGCGACGTCCACGGTGTCACCACCGAGCAGGCCCGCCGGGAGGGACGGCCTGCCGCCGAGGTGACGCGGGAGCTGGCTGCCGTCCTGCAGGAACTGTTCGACGACGGGGTCCCCGTAATCGCCTTCAACGCCAGTTACGACTTCACGGTGCTCGCCGCGGAGTCGGCCCGCTACGGTGTGCCGCAGCTGAGCCGCTTCCCGGTGCTGGACCCGTTCATCATGAACAAGCAGGTGGACCGCTACCGCAAGGGCAAACGGACACTGACCGCCCTTTGCGAGGAGTACGGGGTCAACCTGGACAACGCGCATACCTCGGCGGCCGATGCCCTGGCTACCCTGCGGGTGCTCGATGCCATGGCCGGAAAGTTTCCCAAGCTGCGGATGCCGGCCGGGAATCTGCACCAGCTCCAGATCGAGTGGGCGTCGGCCCAGGCCACGGATTTCCAGAGTTACCTGCGCAAAACCAAGCCCGCGGCCGTGATCGAGGGCGACTGGCCGGTTCTGCCTCCCGAGGACGCGGGCCGGGGCGACTTCTAGCCCCCTCACCGCCCGGCACCAAGTAGCTGGGACGGAGATCACAGCCGCGTCCCTGCTCCCTGCGGCTCCTTAGGGCACCCCGGGATTCCGCGGTGCGCCCAACCCCGCACCCCATTCCCGCCACCCGGCGCCGAATCCGAAATTTCCTGCACCCAAATTCCCTTTGTGACGAATGTTATGCGCGAGTGGATGCCATTTTGCCCCGCTGACATAATTTAGTTCAGAACAGGGCGTGTGTTATTCCGCGCCCAAATCCGACCGCCAAGGGATAAATGATCACAGTTACCGACCTTCGCAAGGTCTACCGGCAGGGCAAAAAGGAAGTGGTGGCGCTGGACGGCGTCACACTCTCCGTGCCCAAAGGCTCGATCCACGGGATTATCGGCCACTCCGGTGCCGGCAAGTCCACCCTGGTCCGCTGCCTGACCCTGCTGGACCGCCCCACCTCCGGCTCCGTCAGCATTGACGGCACCGAGCTCAGTTCCGTGCGGGACTCCGAGATCCGGGCTGCGCGGCGACGCATCGGCATGGTCTTCCAGCACGCGAACCTGATGGACTCCCGGACGGCGGCCGGCAACGTGGCGCACCCGCTGGAACTGGTGAAGACCCCCAAGGACAAGATCCGCGCGCGCGTGGCCGAGCTCCTGAAGCTGGTGGGGCTCGAAGGATTCGAGAACGCGTACCCGTCCCAGCTCTCCGGCGGCCAGCGGCAGCGCGTCGGCATCGCCCGGGCACTCGCCACGGATCCCGAGGTGCTGCTGTGCGACGAGCCAACCTCGGCCCTGGATCCCGCTACCACCGAGGAGATCCTGGACCTGATCCAGGATCTGACCCGGCGGTTGCAGCTGACGGTGCTCATCATCACCCACGAGATGAACGTCGTGAAGCGCGTCTGCGACTCCCTTTCCCTGCTGTCCCGCGGCCGGATCATCGAACACGGGGCCCTGCAGGACGTCGCGGGCGAACTCGACAGCAAGCTGGCCCGCGCACTGCTTCCGCTGCCGCCGTCGGAACCCCTGCACGGCGCGCTGCAGCGCGGGCCGGTCCTGGAAATCCTGTTCTCCGGTGAGAGCGCCAGGGAGCCCGTCCTGACCGGCGTCGCCCGGCACTTCGACATGGATTTGAACGTCCTCGCCGGCAGCGTCGAGACCCTTGGCGGCCAGCAGTTCGGCCACCTCCGCGTCCAGCTCGCCGAGAACGCCGACTTCGACGCCGTCCTGCGCTACCTGCACGATCGCGGCATCAGCGCAAAGCGCGTGTCCGCCGAGGCTGCAGCGGCGGAAGAAGGAGTGAACTAATGAATGACATTTTCGGTAACCCCGTCCTGGTCCGGGCCCTCCCCGACGCAATCGTGGAAACGTTGCAGATGGTCGGCATTTCGGCTTTCTTCACGGTGCTGATCGGCCTGCCGCTGGGCGTTTTCCTGCACGTCACCGCTCCCGGCGGCCTGCGCCCGATGCCTGTTACCAACCGCATCCTCAGCGACGTGATCGTCAACATCACGCGTTCCATCCCGTTCGCGATCCTGATGGTTGCCCTCATTCCGCTGGCCCGTGCGCTGACCGGGACGAGCCTGGGCCCGATCGCCGCGTCCGTGTCCCTCTCCATCGGCACCATCCCGTTCTTCGCCCGGCTGGTCGAATCCTGCCTGCGCGATGTGCACCACGGCAAGATCGACGCCGCCCAGGTGATGGGGTCGACCACCATGCAGGTCATCAGCAAGGTGATGCTGCGCGAATCACTGCCTGCCCTCGTTGCAGCCATCACCACTACGGTGGTGACCCTCGTGGGCTACTCCGCTATGGCCGGCCTCGTCGGCGGCGGCGGGCTGGGCAAGCTGGCCTACAACTACGGCTTCCAGCGCTTCGACGTCACGGTCATGATCGTCACCATCGTCCTGATCGTCGTCCTCGTCCAGGTCATCCAGCTCGTCGGCGAGCGGGTTTCCCGCAGCCTCGACCACCGCTGAGCCAGGCACCAAACCACCACAGCCTTGCAGCGGGTAGCCGCCCTCTGCACCTGCGCGGACCACGGCCCGCCGTCGTGTCCTCCGCCTCTTTCGAAAGGAACGCATCCGATGCGTAAGTCACTCACCCTCCTGGCCACCGGCATTGTCACTGCCCTGGCGCTGACGGCTTGCGGTGGTTCCTCCACCCCCAGCGCCCAGGTCACGACCCTGGATCCGGCCAAACCGGCCACCCTGAAGGTCGGCGCCAGCCCGGTTCCGCACGCCAAGATCCTTGAATTCATCAACCAGGAACTCGCCCCCAAGGCCGGCCTGAAGCTGGACATCAAGGAGATCGAGGATTACCAGACGCCGAACACCGCGCTGAGCGACGGTTCCCTCGACGCGAACTTCTACCAGCACCTGCCGTGGTTCGAGGACCAGGTCAAGACCAAGGGCTACAAGTTCGGCCACGGCACCGGCGTGCACATCGAGCCGTACGCCGCGTTCTCGGAAAAGATCAAGAACATCAAGGATCTCAAGGACGGCGCCAAGGTTGCCATCACGAACGATCCCTCCAACCAGGTCCGCGCCCTGAAGGTCCTCCAGGTGGCCGGGCTGGTCAAGGACATCAAGGATGACAGCACCGTGCTGACGCTCAGCGATGAGCAAAACCCGAAGAAGCTCCAGTTCTCCGAGAACCAGCCGGAACTGCTGATCAACGACCTCAAGGACCCGTCGGTGGACCTGGCCCTGATCAACGGCAACTTCATCCTCAAGGCCGGGCTGAGCACCAAGAACGCCCTGGCGGTGGAGTCCGTGGACAACAACCCGTACGCCAACTTCCTGGCCTGGCGTGAAGATTCCAAGGACGATGCTCGGATCAAGAAGCTCGACGAGCTGCTGCACTCCCCCGAGGTCAAGGCCTTCATTGAGAAGGAATGGCCCAACGGTGACGTGACTCCGGCCTTCTAGTCCGGACCGCAAGTCAACTTTCGGCACCCGCCATGGCGGGTGCCGAAGGTGTTTAAGGACGACGACGGCGGGTGCGGCTCCGGGGGCGGCGCAACCGCCGGCGGGTGGCGGCCGGGCCCGTCAGGCGGTGTCGGCGAGCGCCTCACCGAGGATGCGGGCGGCTTCCGGGAACCGTTCGGGGTTCTCGCCCGAGTAGTTCAGCCGGATGTAGGGTCCCGCCGGTTCGGCCGGGAACCACTCGGTCCCGGGTGCGATGACCACCCCGCGGGCCTCGCACTCCCTGGCGAGGCGGGAGACCTCCGTTCCCTCGGGCAGGCGGACCCACAGGTTCAGCCCGCCGGCGGGAATGTGTGCGATTTCGGCCGCCGGGGCGTACTGCCGGAGGCTGTCCACAAGGGAGTCCCGGCGTCCCCTCAGCTGCTGCCGGAATCCCCGCAGATGGCCGCGCCAGCCCGGCTGGGTGACGACGTCGAGGGCTGCGGCCTGCAGGAGGCCGCTGACATACATGGATTCGGCGGCGCGGTCGGCAAGGATCCTGTCCCGGGCCGGCCCGCGGGCGATGACCGCAGCGACCCGGAGCGCGGGTGAGACGCTCTTGGTGAGTGACCGGAGGTAGATGACATGGCCGTCGTCGTCAGCGGCGGCCACGGGCCGGGGTTCGGAGTCGATCGCGAGGTCATGGGCCCAGTCGTCCTCAATGAGGAAGGCTCCATGCCGCCGGACTGTCTCCAGCACGGCCCGCCCGGTTTCGGCAGGCCACTGGGCGCCGGTGGGGTTCGCGAACGTGGGCTGGGCGTAGAACCCGCGCGCGCCGGTCGCACGGAACGCCCTGTCCACCTCCTCCGGGTCGGGTCCCTGCGCCCCCGCGGGAACCGGAACCAGGACCACCCCGGCCTGCTCCGCCGCCAGGATCGCACCCCAGTAGCTCGGCGACTCGATCAGGAGCGGCTGCCCGGGGCCGATCAGCGCACGGAAGATGGAGCTGAGGCCGCTTTGGCTGCCCGAGATGATCAGGGCATCCCGGACCGACGGCGCCCGGACACCGGCGGGTGCGGCGTCGGCAAGTTCCTGGGCAAACCAGGCCTGCAGTTCCGGAAGACCCGCCACCGGAGACCGGGTCAGGGAAGCCTCAGTCCGCGCGGCGCGGGCGACGGCGGCGCGCACCAGGCGCTCGGGCAGTAATTCCTTGGCGGGGTAGCCCGAATGCAGCCCGATCACGTCCGGGGCGGGCACGCGCTGGGTCGATGACAGGAGCATCGACCGGCGCGGCGGGGCGCCCAGCGCTGCCGTTTGCCAGCCGTAGTCGGCACCCCGGGTGGGCCGTACCGTGCGCACAAATGTCCCCACGCCCGGCCTGCTCTCCACGAGGCCCGCGGCCGCGAGGAGGCGCATCGCCTTCTGCACCGTGACCGGGCTCGCGGCATATTCGGCCATCAGTGCCCGGTTGGACGGCACCTGGGCTCCCGGCGGAGCCTGGGCAATCCAGCGCCGCAAGCCGGAGACAATCCGGTCAGTGCTATCGTTGTTCATGACAGTACATAGTAGCGTTATCGTCCCAGTCGGGAAAGCGTTACCCGGCCGGTCCGGTCTGGGCTGGGGACTGCTCGGCGTCGCCGCGTTCTCCTTCACCGTGCCCCTCACCCGCGTCGCCACCGGCGGGTTCTCTCCCCTGTTCATCGGCACAGGCCGGGCCGCCGTCGCGGCCGTCCTCGCCGTCGCCGCCCTCGCGCTGACCCGGCAGCGGCTGCCCGGCAGGACGCAGTGGGCCCGGCTGGCGGTTGTCGCCGGCGGCGTCGTGGCCGGATTCCCCCTCCTCACCTCCTTCGCCTTGACCACGGCTCCGGCCAGCCACGGGGCCGTGGTGATCGGCCTGTTGCCTGCGGCCACCGCCGTCGCCGCCGTCGTTCGCGGCAAGGAACGCGTCACGGTCGCCTTTTGGACTTTTGCCGCGCTGGGGGCAGCCGCGGTCCTGGTCTTCGCCGCCCTGCAGAACGGCGGCCTCAGCGGGTTGGGCTGGTCCGACGCGCTCCTGGTCGCTGCCGTAGCGGCAGCCGCCGTCGGCTACGCGGAAGGCGGCCTGCTCGCGCGGGAGATCGGGTCCTGGCAGACCGTTTCCTGGGCGCTGGTCCTGGCGGCCCCCGTGATGGCGGCAACCTCGCTGGCCGCCCTTGCCGCGCAGCCCCCGACAGCCACCGGGCCGGAGTGGCTGGCCTTCGCGTACCTCGCCGTCGTCAGCATGTTCCTGGGCTTCTTCGCCTGGTACCGCGGCCTCGCCATCGGCCCCATGGCGAAGGTCAGCCAAGTGCAGCTGGTCCAGCCGGTCCTGAGTCTTCTCTGGGCCGCCCTCATCCTGCGTGAAGAACTCACATGGTCCACGCTGGCCGGAGGTATCACGGTGATCCTCTGCGCCGGCCTGGCCGTCCGCACCCGCCTCAACAGAAAGTCCGTCTAATGCGCCACAGCCCCCATTTCCTGATGACCGACCCCGCTGCAGTGAAGCGCCTCATCCACGGCAACCCCTGGGCCACGTTCGTTTCGGCGACCGCGAAGGGCCTGGTCGCCTCGCACTACCCGGTCCTGGTTGACGACTGCGACGGCATCACCATCGTCAGCCACTTCGGACGCCCCGACGAAACACTTCACGAGCTCGGGCAGCACGAGATCCTGGTCATCATCCAGGGCCCGCACGACTACATCTCCCCCAGCTGGTACGCCCCCGGCGACCTCATTCCGACCTGGAACCACATCACGGCCCATCTCTACGGGACCCCGGAGATCCTCGGCGAGGAGGAGAACTATGCCATGCTCTCCCGCCTCACCGACCACTTCGAACAGCACCAGCCGGACGGCCGCAGCCTTGCCGAGAATGAAGCGGGCACCCGCCGGGCCGCGAAAGGCACGGTTGGCCTGCGCATGCGGGTCGACCGATTCGACGCCCGCGCCAAGCTGAGCCAAAACAAGTCCCCCGAGGTGGCGGCGAACATCACCGCACACGTCCGGGACCACAACCCGGCCCTCGCCCAGGAAATGCAGCGCCTGCACGGCGGCGGGCCTGGCGTGGGCCAGGTCACCCCCAGAAACCGGTGAGCTGGCCGGCGAGGAGCGTGCCTTGGGTGTACCCGGCCCGGGCCGCCGCTGGGCGCAGCGACGGATCCATCGCGTTGGCACCGAACAGATGCTCCGCTGCGCTGTCCGGGCCCACCGTTTCGACCCTGGCGCCATGGGACCGCAGTTCGTCGGCCTGGGCTGCCAGCTGCATGCCCCAGGCCAGCGGCATCCGGGTTCGTCCGCCGAACGGGGACAGAACCAGCACCTGCTGGTAGCCGGCCGCAAGGTCGGCGTTCTCGTTGCGGCGGTAGCCGCCGTCGATATACCGGCGCTTCCCGATCGTGTAGGCGAAGCCGCTGGAACAGCTGGCGGCGACGGCGTCCGCCAGCTCGACTCCGCTGTGCCGGTCAAACACCACCGGTTCACCGGTTTCGGCATCGACGGCGGTGATCAACACCGCACGGTCCGGCCAGTCCTGCCGCGGCAGCCGTGCGGCGACAGTGTCCCGCCACTGCGCCTGGCGGGACCCGTCCGAGGACGCAGCGAGCGCCAGTGCCGCTGCGCCCATCCTGCGGCGCATGTCCGCCGCGTCCTCGGCCGCGCCGATGATTCTGTCGGTTCTTTCCAGATGGTTGACCACCTGCCCGGTCGGCCCGGGTTGTCCGCCCGAGCCCCTGGGGCCGGTCCGGCGCGGAGGTACGGCGGCGAGCGTGGCGGCAAGAAGTTCGCCAGGTGTTGCGCCGGCTATCTGGGCTGCGGCAGTGGATC
Organism: Arthrobacter sp. 10T416; assembly: GCF_056394165.1. NCBI lineage: Bacteria > Bacillati > Actinomycetota > Actinomycetes > Micrococcales > Micrococcaceae > Arthrobacter > Arthrobacter sp. 10T416. The sequence continues at coordinate 212,591 of NZ_JBFTHI010000002.1, forward strand.
CTGCGGACGTGCCGATCAGCAGATCGGCCCCGTTGACGTCCAGTCCGGCGTCGAACAGTCCGGCGACGACGCCGATCAGCCATGCGTTGCCGGTGGACCCGCCCCCGCCCAGGACGAGTGCACGACGGCCCGGAGTGTGCGGAACTGAAGTGTGGGAAGTTGAAGCTGGTGTGGTGTTCATGGGAGTCGCCTTTCGCGTTTTTGCCTGGCGGGCGCTCCCAGCTGCGACTATGCCCGTCGCGCGATCGTTGACTTCAGGGGAGCACCCATTGTGGATACTGCGGACATGGGTCTCACCTCCTGTGGTTGATTTACGATCACCGGAATATTCGCACACGGTCGCCGCCGTGCGCAATGGGCATCGGCGCGGCGCGGGATAGCCGGCTGGCCGCGCCGGGGTCGCCGGGCCGGGCCGGGCTTACTGGCCCGGCCCGCCGCGGCCCCCGCTTACGGCTGCGCGGCCGCGGCGGCCTTTGCTGCTGCCGGCAGGGCGTCGAAGATCCGGTTCATCGCGGCGTCGTCGTGCGCGGCGGAAAGGAACCATGCCTCGAAAACGGACGGCGGCAGGTACACCCCGGAGTCCAGCATCGAGTGGAAGAACGGCGCGTACCGGAAGACTTCCTGGCCCTGAGCGTCGTCGTAGTTGTGCACGCCGCGAGCCGACGTGCCGAAGGCGACGGAGAACAGGTTCCCGGCCCGCTGGATGGAGTGGTCCACGCCGGCGGTGTCCAACGCCGAGGACAGCGCGCCCGAGAGTTCCAGTGACCGGGCATCCACGAAGGAGTACACGTCCTTGGTGGCATGCGTGAGGGTCGCGACGCCGGCGGCCATGGCCACCGGGTTCCCGGAGAGGGTGCCGGCCTGGTAGACCGGGCCCACCGGGGCGAGGTAGTCCATAACCTCGGCACGCCCGCCGAGGGCCGCCGTCGGCATGCCCCCGCCGATGACCTTGCCGAAGGTCAGCAGGTCCGGGGTCCACGGTTCCGCGGCGTCGGCGGCCCCGCCGGTCAGGCCCCAGTAGCCGGAGTACCCGGTGCGGAAGCCGGTGAGGACTTCGTCGAGGATCAGGAGTGCGCCGTGCTCGCGCGTGATCCGGGCCAGCCCGGCGTTGAAACCCTCGCCGGGGGTGACCACACCCATGTTGGCCGGTGCGGCCTCGGTGATCACGGCGGCGATGTTGGGTCCGTGCGCCGCGAAGGCGGCTTCGACGGCGGCGAGGTCGTTGTACGGCAGCACGAGGGTCTCGGCGGCGGTGGCGGCCGTGACGCCGGCCGAACCCGGCAGCGCGAGCGTGGCGAGGCCGGAGCCGGCGGCCGCGAGCAGACCGTCCAGGTGGCCGTGGTAGCAGCCGGCGAACTTGATGACGAGGTTGCGTCCGGTGAAGCCACGGGCCAGCCGGATGGCGGTCATGGTGGCCTCGGTGCCGGTGGAGACCATCCGGACCCGCTCGGCTGCCGGAACACGTTCCTGGACGATGGCGGCGAGGTTCGCCTCGTCAGGGGTCGAGGCGCCAAAGGAGAGGCCGCGGTCGACGGCGGCGTGCACGGCCGCGAGGACGTCGGGGTGGGCGTGGCCCAGCAGCGCCGGCCCCCAGGAACAGACCAGGTCCACGTACTCGGCGCCGTCGGCGTCAGTCAGGTAGGCGCCCTTGGCGGAGACCATAAAGCGCGGCGTACCGCCCACAGAGCCGAAGGCACGGACCGGAGAGTTGACGCCGCCGGGCATCAGGCTGCGGGCGCGGTCAAAGAGTTCCTCGTTGCGAGGGTGGCTGGAAGTCATGGTCCCTATTCTTTCAGTGACTGGTCGGGTGCGGATGCCGCGCCGGACAGCAGCGCGTGCACGCGGGGCGCCACCTCGGTGCCAAACAGCTCGATGGAGCGCATCATGGCGGCATGCGGAAGGGTTCCGTTGCTGTATTTGAGGTCAAAACGGTCCACACCCAGGTTCCGTTTGAGCAGCGTGATCTTGGTGGCGACAGTTTCCGGTGAGCCGACGTAGAGGGCCCCTTCGGGGCTGCACAGGTGGTCGAACTCCTCCCGGCTGCCCGGTCCCCAGCCGCGCTCCGCGCCGATCTGGTTGCGCTGTCCGAGCCAGTGCGGGAAGAACTCCTCCCGTGCTTCCTCGTCCGTGGCGGCGAGGTGTCCGGGCGAGTGGGTGGCCATCTGCTGCATGGGGTGCCCGTACTTGGCCATGGCTTCGCGGTAGAGCCCGGCGAGCGGTCCGAAGGAACGCGGCTGGCCGCCGATGATGGCGAAGATGATCGGGTAGCCGTACTCGGCACAGCGCAGCACGGATTCGGGGGTGCCGCCGACGCCGATCCAGGCCGGCAGCAGGTGGTGCTCCAGCGGCGGGTAGACGCTGAGCCCGCGAATCGGCCGGCGGGTCCGGCCCTCCCAGCTGATCGGTTCCTGGGCCCTGGCTCTGTCGAAGAGTTCCAGCTTTTCCTCGAACAGGACGTCGTAATCGGCCAGGTCCAGCCCGAAGAGCGGGAAGGATTCGACGAATGACCCGCGGCCCAGCATCACCTCGGCGCGGCCGTTGGAGATGGCATCGACGGTGGCGAAGCGCTGGAATACGCGGATGGGGTCATCGGAGCTGAGCACCGTGACGGCGGAACCCAGCCGGATGTTCTTGGTGCGTGCGGCTGCGGCGGCGAGGAAGACCTCGGGTGCGGACACGGCGAAATCCTTGCGGTGGTGCTCCCCCACCCCGAAGGCGTGCAGCCCCACCTGGTCGGCAAGTTCGGCCTGTTCCAGCAGCTGCCGCAGAACCTGGGCGTGCGGGACCGGGTGGCCGTCGGGGAACACTCCGACGTCGCCGAAGGTGTTCAGGCCCAGCAGGATGGTGTCCGTTCCTACAGGGGCGGTCGGGTTGGCTCCTGCCGCCGGGCCGGGCGTGGCCGGGGCGCTCATCGGGCGTCCTTCAGCCAGCCGGCGAGTTCCGCGGCCCAGTAGGTCAGGACCATGTTGGCGCCGGCCCGTTTGATGCCGAGCACGGATTCGGTGATGGCGGCGCGCCGGTCGATCCAGCCGTTGGCCGCTGCGGCCTCAATCATCGAGTACTCGCCGGAGATCTGGTAGGCGGCAACGGGGACCGGGCTCATCGCGGCAACGTCGGCAAGAATGTCGAGGTAGCTCATGGCGGGTTTGACCATGACCATGTCAGCGCCTTCCTCGAGGTCCAGTTCCACTTCGAGGATCGCTTCGCGGCGGTTGGCGGCGTCCATCTGGTAGGTGCGCCGGTCTCCGGTGAGCTGCGAGTCGACAGCTTCGCGGAAGGGCCCGTAGAAGGCGGAGGCGTACTTGGCTGCGTACGCCACGACGGCGGTGTTGGCGTGGCCGGCTTCTTCCAGGGCCTGCCGGATGACGGCGATCTGGCCGTCCATCATGCCGGACGGGCCAAGCACGTGGGCACCGGCCTCGGCCTGGGCCACGGCCATCCGGGCGTAGATCTCGAGCGTCGCGTCGTTATCGACGTAGCCGTTCGCGTCCAGGACGCCGCAGTGCCCGTGGTCGGTGAATTCGTCGAGGCACACGTCGCTCATGATCACCAGCTCGTCGCCGACCTCGGCCTTGACGTCGCGGATGGCCTTGTTCAGGACACCGTCCGGGTCCAGGGAGGCCGTGCCGCGGGCGTCGCGTTCGGCCGGGATGCCGAAGAGCATGATGCCGCCGACGCCCAGCTGGACGGCTTCGGCGGCGGCGCGCTTGAGCGAGTCGGTGGTGTGCTGCTGCACGCCGGGCATCGAGGCGATGGGGTTCGGTTCGCTGAGGCCCTCGCGGATGAAGGCGGGCAGGATCAGTTCGGCCGCGGAGAGGCGGTATTCGGCCGTCAGCCGGCGCATCGCGGGGGTGGTGCGGAGCCGGCGGGGGCGGTGGGTCGGGAAGCTCATGTTGGGTCCTTCACAGTGTGCTCGGGGTCAGGGTGGGGTGCGGGGTGAACCGGGTCCAGGGCCTGGATAACGGCGGCGACGAGTCCGGTGGCGGTGGGTTCCTCGGCGACGGCGGCGACGGGGAGCCCGAGGGCGAGGGCCTCGGCCGCCGTCGAGCGTCCGATCGCCACGAGCAGGCAGTCACCCAGTGGCGAGAGGCCGGCATGGATGCGGCGGGCCGCGCTCGGTGAGGCGGCGACGACGGCGTGCAGGGCTCCGGCGTCGAGGGCAGCCTTGGCGTCCGCCATGGCCAGGACGACGGCGTCGTCGGCTGCGGCCGCCGGGCTGCCGGGGAGGCTGCGCCGCGGGTCCGCAGGATAGTCGACGGTGCGGTAGGCGGTGACGGCCTGGACCGAGGCGCCCCGCGCCGCCAGTCCCCGCCGGAGCCGCGGGTCGGCGATGTCCGCTTGCGGCAGCAGCACGCTGCCCTGGCCGCCGGGCCAGATGTCGAGGAGGCCCGCGCCGGACTGCTGCCCGGCCGGGGCGAGATCGACGGCGATGTCCCGGGCCTCCAGCACGCGGCGGGTGGCCGGGCCGACGGCGGCGACCTGCAGGCTCCCCGGCAGCCAGGCGCTGAGGTCCTTACCGCGTTCGGCCGCTTTGGCTTCGAGGACCTGGACGGTGGTCACGCTGCTGACCACCAGCCACGAGTAGGCTCCGGCGCCGAGCGCGTCAAAGGCAACGTCCAGGGAGTGCTGGTCCGGGGCGAGCTCAAAGTCGATGAGCGGCAGCAGCAACGGTTCGGCCCCGGTCTCGCGGAGGGCCGCCACCAGCGCACCGGCTCGGTCCGGACTGCGGGTCACCAGGACCCGGGCACCCTCAAGCACCCTGGGCCCGGCCTCCCCGTCCGGCCGGCGGCTGGCGCTGCGGCGTCCCATCAGGCTGGAATCCGTCCGGCTCAGGAAGCTGCCAGGTCGGCGATGTCGGCAGCGCCGGCCGCGAGCAGCGCCTCGGCCAGTTCGATGCCCAGCAGGGTGGCCCCCACCTCGGTCAGCCCGTCGGTGACCTTGGAGTCCCGGACGGTTGCGGTCCCGTCCACGGCACACACCACGGCTTCGAGGTGCAGCATGCTGCCCTTGCGTTGGGCGTAGGCTCCCACCGGGGCTGCGCAACCGGCTTCCAGCCTGGCCAGGAGGGCGCGCTCGGCCGTGACGGCCAGGCGCGTGTCGGGATCGTCCAGGGCCGCGAGGGCCTGGGCGAGCACCCCCTGTGATCCCTCAGTGGACCCTGCCTTCCGCGGGGCATCCCCGGTGCGGCACTCGATCGCGAGGGAACCCTGGCCGGCGGCCGGCAGCATCACGGTGGTGTCGAGGTACTCGGTGACGGCGTCCTGCCGGCCGATCCGGTGCAGGCCGGCGGCGGCGAGCACCACGGCGTCGAGGTCGCAGGATTTGCCCTCCACGACGTCGTCCGTCGTGTTCCCGGGCAGCCCCGGGACGCGGCCCAGGCGGGTATCAACGTTGCCGCGGATGTCCCGGATGTCGAGGTCAGGGCGGGCCGCGCGCAGCTGGGCCGCGCGGCGGGGCGAGCCGGTGCCGACGGTGGCGCCGGCCGGCAGCGCGGCGAGGGTGAGGCCGTCCCGGGCGCAGAGCACATCGCGGACGTCAGCGCGTTTGGGGGTCGCCGCGAGGCTCAGTCCGAGCGCCGCGCCGGTGGGCAGGTCCTTCAGTGAATGCACGGCGACATCGCACGCGTCCCGCAGGAGGGCGTCGCGCAGCGCGGCCACAAACACACCGGTGCCGCCCATTTGGGACAGCGGGCCGGTCAGCACGTCACCGTCGGTGCGGATGTGCACCAGTTCCACCGGGAAACCGCCGACGGCGGCCAGTTGGTCCGCGGTCTGTTGGGTCTGGGTCAGGGCCAGTTTGCTGGCCCGGGTGCCGATCCGGACCGTCACAGCGCGGCCTGGCCGGCCGTGGACGACGCCGTGCCGGCCGGGTAGGGGTCGTGCCCGGTCCCAACAGAGGTGTCTGCGCCCGCGATGGTGGGCTTTTCGCCGCGGAAGTTCGCGCAGCAGCCGGGGCGGCAGACGTCGTACCAGGGGCCGAGGTTGGTCAGGTGGGGCCGGTCGGCGATGGTGTTCGCCGCGGTCCGCTCGCTGATGAGGTCCACGATTCCGGCCACGAATTTACGGTGCGTTCCGGGGGTGGGCACACGGGTGGCGGCGATGCCGAGCTTGCCGCAGGTTTCCAGGGCTTCGGTGTCCAGGTCCCAGACCACCTCCATGTGGTCGCTGACGAAGCCGAGCGGCACGATCACCACGCCCTTGACTCCCTGGCCGGCGAGTTCCTCGATCGCGTCGTTGATGTCGGGCTCAAGCCACGGCACGTGCGGGGCGCCGGAGCGGGACTGGTATACGAGGGACCACGGTGCGGTCAGGCCGGTCTCGGCTTCCACCCGGCGGATGACCTCGGTGCCTGCCGCGAGGTGCTGGGCCACGTAGGCGGAGTCTTGTTCGAACTGGCGCGGTTCGCCGTCGGACCGTCCGGCGGCCTCGGCGTCGCGGGTCGGAATCGAGTGGGTCGCGAACAGGATGTGGACCGGCGCGTCAGGGGTTCCGGCGGCGGCCAGCTGGGCCCGGACGTCGGCGAGGCCGGCGGCGGTGCCTTCGATGAACGGCTCCACAAAGCCGGGGTGGTCGAAGTACTGGCGTACCTTGTCCACTTCGAGTTTGCCGTCCAGACCTGTCTCGGTCAGGGCCATGCCGATGTCCTCGCGGTACTGCCGGCAGCTGGAATAGCAGGAGTACGCGCTGGTGGTGATCATCAGGACCTTGCGGTGACCGGCGTCGTAGATTTCCTGCAGGGTCTGCGGGATGTACGGGTCCCAGTTGCGGTTGCCCCAGAACACCGGGAGCCCGATGCCGCGGGCGGCGAGCTCGGTTTCCATGGCGGCCTTGAGCTGGCGGTTCTGTTCGTTGATCGGGCTGATGCCGCCGTTGGCGCGGTAGTGGTGCGAGACCTCTTCGAGCCGTTCGTCCGGGATGCCCCGGCCACGGGTGACGTTGCGGAGGAACGGGATGACGTCCTCCTGCCCCTCGGGGCCGCCGAAGGAGGCGAGCAGAACGGCGTCGTACTCCTTGGGCGCCATCCGGCCGGCCTCGGTGATGGGGTTCACGGCGGTGAGCGCGGCGTCGATCGGGCTCACGCGAGGACCTCGGCGATCTCCGTGGCGTTGATGCGCCGCCCGGTGTAGAAGGGGATTTCCTCGCGGACATGGTGGCGGGCCTCGGTGGCGCGCAGGTGCCGCATCAGGTCAACCAGGTCAACCAGTTCCGGGGCTTCCAGGCCGAGGATCCATTCCCAGTCGCCGAGGGCGAACGAGGACACCGTGTTGGAGATGACCTGCGGGAAGTCCCTGCCCAGGAGGCCGTGGTCACGGAGCATTGCGCCGCGCTCGGCGTCCGGCAGCAGGTACCACTCGTAGGAGCGGACGAAGGGGTAAACGCAGAGCCACTCGGCCGGCTCGACGCCGCGGGAGTAGGCGGGCGTGTGGTTCTTGGCGAACTCGGCCTCGCGGTGCACGCCCATGGCGGACCATGCGATCTCGGTGCCGGTGAACAGCTTGCTGCGGCGGATGTCGCGCACGGCCCGCTGCAGGGCCTCGGCACGGGGACCGTGCAGCCAGACCATGATGTCTGCGTCCGCCCGCATTGCCGAAACGTCGTAGCTGCCGCGGTGGACAACGCCGTCTTCGGCGAGCCGCCCGATCAGGGCGTCGAAGTCCTCGGCGGCGTCGCCGCTGCGCAGGACGTCCGCGGAGCGCTTGAAGACCGTCCAGAGCGTGAAGAATTGCTCGGTCGATTCCTCGGCTGCTGCTCCGGTTTTAGTGACAGATTCGGCAGAAGTGTGGCTCATGCATACCAGTTTGCCCCCTCCCCCGGGCTAAGTCGAAACAGAGCACTTCTACAAGGCGTAGAAGTGCTCAATTTCACAGCGGGGCGGGGTTGGCGGGTTTAGATCCGGCGCATCCGCAGGACCACTGCTCCTGCTCCGAGGGACACAGCCACCAGGCAGATCCCCCAGCCCACCAGTGCGGAGGGCCCGGACGACTGCACCGAGGACGCCGCCTGCATGGTGTCCCCGGACGGGCTGGGCGACGCCGGGGTCGCTTCCTTGGCGGCGGACATGGTGGTGGCGGACCGGGGCGTTCCGCTCGGAGTCGCCGACGGGGTGCCGGCCTTGCCGGCGGCGGTGCCGGTAGCGGCTTCTGACGGCGTGCCGGGCGCGGCGGCCTGGCTGCCGGCGGCGGGGGCCTGCACGGGGGCCGGTGCCTGCTGGGTGCCGGAGGCCTGGGTGCCGGTGGCCTGGCCGGTTGCGGGCACGGCGGGCGCCGGCTGCGGGGCCGTGGTCCCCGGTGCGGCAGGTGCACTGGCCTGCCGGGTGGCGCGCTGCGCCGGCGTCTCAGTCGGGTCCGGCGCGGCCGACGACGGCGGCGCGGTGCTCTGGGTAGGGGTGGGGCTGCTGGAGCCTGACGTCGGGGAGGGCGACGGCGACGGCGACACGATGCCGCCGATCAGGTCGCCGATGCCCACGGAAATCGAGGCCGAAGGGCCGTCCGGGCTGGGCGACGGGGTGGCCGCCTGTGTGGCAGGAACTCCTGCGGTGAGAGCCAGTACCGCTCCGAGCGCTGCCACTGCCGTGCCGCGTCGAAGTCCCCCATGGTGACCGGCCGGCGTTTCTGGAACCTCGGACCTGTGCATAACCATGGTCATCGACCCTAGCCGCTGAACGGCGCGGGGGAAAATTTGCGGAAACACCCCTGTTCCGGTTAGCGCGTCCCCGTCCGGAGCCGGACGGCGGCCCGCTGGGACCCGTCAAGGGAGCAGGGACGCCACCTGTTTCGGGGTGTCCGCGACGATCGCGGCGAGCCCGTTTCCGGACAGCCAGCCCCCGACCACGGCGAGGTTTCCTTCAGCGGCGCAGAGCCGCCGGACCTGGTCCACCCGCTGCCGGTGGCCCAGGGTGGCGAACGGCAGGGCGCCGGACCAGCGCACCACGTCCCAGCCGACGACGTCGCCCGCGGACAGCCGGACACCGAGCAGCGCCGAGGCATCCCGGAGCGCGGCATCAAACAGCTCGCCGTCGCTGCGGGACGCGGGGCTGCCGGCGGCGGGTTCGTCCCCTCCGCGACCGTAGGAGAGCCGGAGGACATGCCGGCCCGGCGCCGTCCGTTCGGCCAGCCACGCCCATTTTGCGGTGGCGTGCGTCAGGGCCTTGGCCAGGACGCCGGGGCTCTGCGGGGCCACGAGCACCCCGGTCCCGCGCGGTGCGGCGTCGAGGGCGGGGCGGTCCAGCACCAGGGTCACCAGCCGCACGTCGGGGCCGGCTTCCGGGCGGAGTGATTCCAGGGCCGGCAGTGTGCCGGCGAGAAGGTCGACGGCGGCCGGCCCCTCGATTGCCACCACCAGCCGTTCGGCCTCGTACCGGGCGTTGCCGGAGGTCACCCGCCAGCCGCCGGACTGCCGCTCCACAGCGTCCGCCCGCGAGGAACTGAGCAGGCTGACGTCCAGGCCGCGGAGCTCGGCCAGGAGCGCCGCGATCAGGGTGTGCATGCCGCCACGGAGACCGGCGACGGCGGATCCCGCCTTCGCGGGACCCGGCTGGCCGGCCGCCTGCCCCGGGTGTTCCGGGTGCTCCGGGCGCTCCGCAGGCTGCTGGCGTTGCGCGCCGACGGCGGCGGGTCCGCGGCGTTGCGCGGCGACGGCGCCGGCGAGGGAACCGTGGGCCCGGATGCCGGCCCGCAGCCCCGGGGCCACCATGTCCACGTCCAGCAGGGCGGGGTCCGCGGAGTGCACGCCACCCACCACGGGGGCCACCAGGCGTTCCAGGACGCGGCGTCCCATCCGGATACGGACCAGGTCAGCGACGCTGGTGGCCTGCGATGACGTGCCGGCCGTGGCCGGAAGCACTGCGTCCAGGGAGGCGCGGAGGGATCCCCACAGGCCCAGCGAACGCCGCACCTCGGGGTCCCAGGGATTAGCGGGGATGCCCAGGACCCCGGTCTTGGGCAGTTCCCGGGGCCCTTCGGGGAGCTGGACCCAGGCGCCCCCGGGGTTGGGCGGAACGATCTGCGGGCCGAGGCCCAGGTCCTCGGCCAGGCGCGCCACCGCAGTGGACCGGGTGGCGAAGGACTCGGCGCCGCTGTCCAGGGTCAGGCCGGCCACCACGTGGCTGCCCACGCAGCCGCCCCATTCCGCGGAGGCCTCCAATACCGTGGTCCGGACGCCGGCGCGGGCCAACTCCCGGGCGGCAAGCAGGCCGGAGATGCCGCCGCCCACCACGACGGCGGTCGGCGCGGGAAGGGCGGAGCCTGCGGCAGGGCCTGTGGCCATCCGGGGCCTACTCCGGGTCGATCGAGTGGATCAGTTCGACGACGCGGGTCAGCACCGCGGCGTCGGTCTCGGGCGGCACGCCGTGGCCCAGGTTCAGGACGTGGCCCGGAGCCGAGGCGCCGGCGGCGATGACATCCCGGACGTGGGCCTCGAGGATCTCCCAGGGCGCGGACAGCAGCGCAGGGTCGATGTTGCCCTGCAGCGGGACGGTCCCGCCGAGCCGGCGGTTGGCTTCGTCCAGGGGCAGCCGGTAGTCGACCCCCACAACGTCCACACCGACATCGCGCATCGCAACCAGGAGTTCCGACGTGCCGGTACCGAAGTGGATCAGCGGGGCCCCGAGGTGCCGGACGTGGTCCAGGGCCCGGGCCGATGCCGGCGCGACGTAGCGGGAGTAGTCGGCCAGCCCCAGTGAGCCGGCCCAGGAATCGAAGAGCTGGCCTGCGGAGGCGCCGGCCTCCAGCTGCGCCCGGAGGAACATCCCGGAGGCATCGGCGGCCCAGTTGGCCAGCGCCGTCCACGTTTCCGGGTCGGCGTGCATCATGGTGCGCGGGCCGAGGTGGTCGCGGGAGGGCTTGCCTTCAACCATGTAGGCGGCCAGGGTGAACGGGGCTCCGGCGAAGCCGATCAGGGGGGTGCTTCCAAGCTCGGCAACGGTGAGGCGCACGGCCTCGCGGATGGGCTCGAGGGCTTCCCAGGTCAGCTGCGGGAGGGCAGCGACGTCCGCGGCGGTGCGCACCGGTTTCTCCAGCACCGGTCCGACGCCGGGGACGATGTCGACGCCGACGCCCGCGAGCTTCAGCGGGATAACGATGTCGGAGAAGAAGATCGCTGCGTCGACGTCGTGCCGGCGCACCGGCTGGAGGGTGATCTCGGAGGCGAGTTCCGGGCGCAGGCAGGAATCGAGCATGGCCACGCCTTCGCGCACCTTGAGGTATTCGGGCAGCGACCGGCCGGCCTGGCGCATGAACCACACCGGGCGCCGGGACGGCTTGCCGCCGCGGTACGCGGTGATCAGCGGTGAATCGGCGGTGCGGCCGTCCATCAGGGGGTGGCCGGCGTCGAGGCCGTTCATTGCAGTGCCGTCGATTGCCGTTCCGTCGACGGCGGTGCCGTTCGTTGCCGCAGCGCTAGGTGTCATGCCTTTGATTGTGCCGAAAATCGGCCCCAAAAGATAACGACAACCTGTCAGCGAAGGCCGCCGGTCCCCTGTCGTGGCGGGAATCACAGCCGGGGGTGCGCAGTCCCACGTCCGGTAGTTGTTCTACACGGGCACGAAAAAGCTATGATTGTGGTGCTGTGGTTCTTTTCTCATTGGTGGCTACACACGCCGACATCGACCTGGAAACCGTTGCTCAACTGAGCACCGGCGCTTCCGGGCTCGCCACATCCGCCCTCGCCGGATCGCCGGCGGTGTCGGGTGCCGTTGTCCTGGCCACGTGCAACCGGTTCGAGATTTACGGCGAAGCCCCGCACCCTGACGACGTCGAGGCGGCGCGTGCCGCGCTGGTCTCCCAGATCAGCGGCGCCAGCGGCCTGAGCGAACAGCTCGTCTCCCGTTCCTTTAATACCCGCACCGGCCCGGATGTCACGCGGCACCTGTTCGCCGTCAGCTCGGGCCTGGATTCCGCCGTCGTCGGCGAACGGGAAATTGCCGGCCAGGTGCGCCGGGCCCTGATCGCGGCCCAGCACGACGGGACGGCCAGCGCCGGACTCGTGCGCCTTTTCCAGGCCGCCTCCAAGACCGCCAAGGACGTCGGGGCGCAAACCGCCCTGGGCTCCCGCGGGCTCTCGATCGTCTCTGTCGCCCTGGACCTGGCCACCGATCTGTCCGAAAACCCCGACTGGTCCAGCAAAAAGGCCGTGGTCTTCGGGACCGGCGCGTATGCCGGGGCCACCATGTCCCTGCTGCGTGAACGGGGCTGCACCGACATTTCCGTCTTCTCCTCCTCCGGACGCGCCGCCGGCTTTGTCGCCACCCGCGGCGGCACCGCCCTGGACAGCGAAACCCTGCCCGCCGCGGTGGCGGCCGCCGATGTGATGATCGGCTGCAGCGGCTCGGACAACCGTGTCGAAGCGCCGGAGCTCGCCCGGATCCGCTCGGCCTCGCCGCAGCCACTGATCGCCATCGACCTGGCGCTGACCCACGATTTTGACCCGGCCGTGGCGGAGCTCGACGGCGTGGAACTGCTCACCCTCGAATCGGTCCGGCTGGCCGCCCCGCAGGAACAGGCCGAGTCCCTGACCCAGGCCAGCGGGATTGTTGACGGCGCCGCGACCGCCTTCGAGCAGGAACGGCAGTCCCGCTCCGTCGATTCAGCCATTGTCGCCCTGCGCCGCCACACCATGGACGTGCTCGACGCCGAAATGGAAAAGGTCCGCGCCCGGCACGGCTGCACGGCCGCTGCCGAGGAAGTGGAGTTCGCGCTCCGCCGGATGGTCAAGCAGCTCCTGCACGTCCCCACGGTCCGGGCCCGCGAGCTTGCTGCCAACGGCCAGCAGGACGATTACGTGGCCGGCCTCGAGGCGGTCTACGGCATCACGGTTGAACAGCCCGCCGCTGCACGGCCGGCTGCCGACGCCGCCGCCGAATGCCCGGTGGACCACAACTCCCTCCCCGCCGTCGACGGCCGCCGGGAAACCGCCTGACCCTCGGCGTCAGGCCACCTCGGCCACGTCAGCCTCCGCTGAGCCGGTACACCGACACGTGGCTGCGGGACTCCGCGGTAAATTCGCTGCGGTCCCAGTCCGCCCAGCGGGATTCCAGTTCGAAGCCGGCCAGACGCGCCATCAAGTCAAGCTCGCTGGGCCAGACGTAACGGTGCGGCGTCCGGCCGATCCCGGCATTCCTGCCGTCCGAGAGTTCGGGGCCAAACCGCACATGGTGTGAGACGACGTGCTGACGCAGCACATCGTAGGTGTCGACCAGCAGGTATCCGGGCTCGCTCACTTCCACAGTTCCGCCCCTCCCGGGGGCCAGCGAACGCAGCTGGGGGACCCACAGCTCAATGACGAAGCGGCCGCCGGGGGCAAGGTGGCGGGCGGCGTTCTGGAAGCACCGGACCTGTTCGTCCTGGGTCAGGAGGTTGGCGATGGTGTTGAAGACGAGGAATGCCAGCGAAAAGCCTGTCCCGGCCGACGCGTCGACCATGCTGCCCTGGACCACCGGAATGACGTCCGCCCCCGGTTTCTCGCGGAGCCGGGCGATCATCGCGTGCGAAAGTTCGATCCCGCTGACCTGCACGCCCGCCTCGGTGAGGGGAAGGGCCACCCGGCCGGTGCCGACAGCAAACTCGAGTGCCGGTCCGCCGCCGGCCAGCGCGGCGAGGACCTCGACGGTGGGCCCGAGGACCTCGGGGGCGAACATCCCCTCCCCCGGGGTGTCGTACTGCTTGGCGGCGTCCTCGTCCCAGAGCTCCTGCTGGCTGATCATCGGGCCACTATTGCACCGGCGCCGTCCTTTCGCCAGTGGCCGGCCCGCGCCGGGTTCCCCTTCGGACTAGTGTTCCGTCGCGAACGCGTCTACACCCGTCAGCCCGGCCGACAGCTGCCACAGCCGTCCGGCGTCGGCCCGGTCCACGGCGTGGGCGTCGACTCCCCTGATCCGGGCCAGCGGAGTCCCCGTCTCGGTGGGATCGGCGACGTCGCAGTCCTCGCAGTAGACGCCGCCCTTGCCGTCAAGCTGCGGGGAGGTAGCCGCCCACACCGACGTCGCGGCGCCCTGGGCGGGGGTCTTGAAGTGCTCGTTGAGGTTGCCCTCCGCATCCATCCAGCCGGAGGCGATCATTTCCTCGCGGGGAAGGTGGCGCTGCAGCTCGGTCATGATGCCGCCCGGGTGCACCGCGAAGGCCCGCACGCCGGAGGACCGTCCGAGTGCGTCCAGCTGCACAGCGAACAGGGCGTTCGCGGTCTTGGCCTGTCCGTAGGCCTTCCACTTGTCGTAGCCGGTGTCGAAATTGATGTCGTCGAAGCGGATCGGCGAGAGCTTGTGGCCGGTCGAGGACAGTGCCACCACCCGGGCACCGTCCCCGGCGGACAGGGCGGGCCAGAGCAGGTTGGCCAGCGTGAAGTGGCCCAGGTGGTTGGTGGCGAACTGGGATTCCCAGCCCGGACCCACCCGCTGCTCTGGGCTGGCCATGATCGCCGCGTTGTTGATCAGGATGTCCAGGCTGCCGCGCTCGCCAAGGAACCCAGAGGCGAGGAAGTCGGCGGCGAAGGACCGCACGGCGTCGAGGTCGGCCAGGTCCAGCGCGGCGACGATGACATCCCCGAGGCCGGCCTCGTCCAGGACCTTGCGGGCGTGGTCGGGGCGGCGTGCCGGCACCATCACGCGGGCACCGGCCGAGTGCAGCGCGCGGACCGTCTCCAGGCCCAGCCCCGAATACCCTCCGGTGACCAGCGCGGTTTTCCCGTGCAGGTCGACGCCGGCGACCACCTCCGCCGCCGTCGTGCGCGGGCCGAACCCGGACCCGATCCGGTGCTGCGGGGTGGTGCTGCTGTCTTCAGTCATGGCGGTGCCTCTCCGGTTGGGCCCGTGCGGGCCGGGGAATCGTCGCCGGGCAGGGTGGCCGGGGACAGCTTTGGGTCGGACGCTAGTAGACCGGCTTTTCCGGTTCGACGTCGCGCACCCAGGCCAGGATGCCGCCCTCCAGGTGGCTGACCCGCTCGTAGCCGGCGGCCCGGGCGGCTGCCAGGACTGCCGCGGACCGGGTCCCGGCCTTGCAGTGGAACACAATGTCCGTGTCCTGCGGCAGTTCGGCCCAGGCCTCGCCGGCGAGGATCCTGCCCTGCGGAATGAGCGTGGCGCCCTCAATCCGGACAATGTCGAATTCCCCGCTCTCGCGCACGTCCACCAGCTGGAAGTCCTTGAGCCCGGCCTTCCGGGAGGCGAGCATCGTGGCGAGCTGGGTCGCCGTGACGGTGTGCTCGGTTCCGGCGTCCGCGGCGGGGGTGATGCCACAGAAGGCCTCGTAGTCGGTGAGCCCGGTAATACGCTCCGCCTCCGGGTCACGGGAGACTTTGATTTCGCGCCAGCTGCCGCCCAGGGCGTCGAAGAGCGCCACCCGTCCCAGCAGGGAACGTCCGACGCCGGTGATCAGCTTGACCGCCTCCGTCACCATCAGCGAGCCGACGGCGGCGCACAGCATGCCGAAGACGCCGCCCTCGCCGCAAGACGGGACGGAGCCCGCCGGCGGGGCCTCCGGGTACAGGTCCCGGTAGGTGGGGCCGTATTGCTCCCAGAACACACTGACCTGCCCGTCGAAGCGGAAGATCGAGCCCCACACGTAGGGCTTGCCGAGGATCGCCGCGGCATCGTTGACCAGATAGCGGGTGGCGAAGTTGTCGGCGCCGTCGACGATGAGGTCGTAGCCGGCGAAGAGCTCCAGCGCGTTGCCGGCGTCCAGCCGGACGTTGTGCAACCGGACATCAACCAGCGGGTTCAGGGCCGCAATGGCATCGCGGGCGGATTCGGTCTTCGGCCGGCCAACGTCGGCGACGCCGTGGATCACCTGGCGCTGGAGGTTGCTGAGGTCAACGTCGTCGTCGTCGATGATGCCCAGGGTTCCCACCCCGGCGGCGGCCAGGTAGAGCAGGGCGGGCGAGCCGAGGCCGCCGGCCCCGATGACCAGGACGCGGGCGTTTTTGAGGCGGCGCTGCCCGAGTGTGCCGATCTCGGAAATGATCAGGTGCCGGGAGTAGCGCTCCACCTCTTCGGGTGTCAGTGCGTCGGCCGGTTCAACCAGCGGCCCGGGGGCAGGGGCCGGGGTTGCGGGGGTGCCGTTAGCGGTCAACTGGGAAGCCATACTTCAATGTATGCCCGAAGATGCGGCCAGGTCATATTACCCCCGCGTAAAGTGGAGCTAACAGCGAGGGAAGGCGGGCCTACAGTGGTTCATCAGGCACCGGTCGAGCACGGCCACACCGGAAAGTCGTCGGCAGGCCAGGCACGGGGCGGCACCCAGCGTTCGGCGCGCCTGCCGCGGGACGAGCGGCGGGCGCAGTTGCTCGCCGCCGCGCAGGAAGTTTTCGTAGCCAACGGCTACCACGGCGCTGCCATGGACGAGATCGCCGAGACGGCCCACGTGAGCAAGCCGGTGCTGTACCAGCACTTTCCGTCCAAGCGCGAGCTGTACCTGGCCCTGCTGGACAGCCACCTATCCACCCTCACCGAGCTCTTGCTGGGGGCGCTGAACTCCACCACGGACAACGACGAGCGCGTCCAGGCTGTGATGCGGGCCTATTTCCGCTTCATCGCCAACGACGACCAGGCGCACCGGCTGGTCTTCGAGTCGGACCTGGTCAACGACCACGACGTCAGCGCGCGGCTGGAAACCTTCAACAAGACCTTCGCCGACGCGATCGCCCGGGTCATCGCCGAGGACACGAAGCTGCCGCTCCTGGAAGCCCAGCTCCTGGGCCGCGGCCTGTCCGGCATGGCGCAGGTCAGTGCCCGCTATTGGCTCGAAACGGACGGAAACCTGGACCTCGATGTGGCCAGTGACCTGATTTACCGTTTAGCTTGGCGCGGAATCTCACGCTTCCCCAAAGAGTCCTAGAGTAGAAATAGAAAACACCCTGAACACTTTGATTGGCTGGGAGGCCTTGCTGTGGAAGTAAAGATCGGCATTCAGAACATCGGCCGCGAAATTGCCCTTGAGTCGAACCAGGACGCGGATGCGGTGGCGACGCTCGTTGCCGAGGCCATTTCCAAAGGAACCGAGCTCCGCCTGACCGATGAGAAGGGCCGTCTGGTCATCATCCCGGCGAACGTCCTGGGCTACGTGGAAATCGGCGCCGAAGAAGTCCGCCGCGTCGGTTTCGGCGCCCTCTAGCCACCCGGCGCGCGCCCGGCCCAGCGGCGCCGTCGTCCCGAACCCTCAACCCGCAGTTCACAAAGGAGTCTGAATGCTGTCCCTGATTGTGGTCGCCATGGTGGCCGTGGCCGCGGGTTTTGTGGTGTGGGCGAACGACAGGCGCCACGCAAAGTACGGCATCACCGTTCCGGCCGGGATCGCCCTCGGGGTCGGAACGCTGAGCTGGATTATCTTTATGGCTGCGGGCTTTGGCTACCAGCCCGGCCTGACCTGGATTCCGTGGATACTGCCCCTGCTGCTGGGCGCCGCGGCCGCGGTAGGTGCTGCACTGTTCCTCGGCAGGACCCGCGCCCGGCATGACATCGCCCGGATGACCGCCATCCTGCGGCTCTAGCCGGTCGCGGCACACGGCGCGTCGCGGCACACAGCACTGTGGCCACTCCCCCCTCGGGTGAGTGGCCACAGTTCTTTAACCTGGTTTCAGTGCTGGGGGGCGTCCTTGACCTCGGGCCGCGTGGCCTCCTGCAGCACCCAGCGGTTCCCGTCCGGGTCGCTGAAATAGGCGAAAGCGATCCCGCCCATGTCCTGGACCTCGCTGATCTCCGCCCCGCGGCGCAGGAGTTCCGTGCGGGTGGCGGCCATGTCCGGCACCACCAGCTGCAGGCCCTCGAGGCTCCCCGGCGCCATGCCGGTCATTCCCGTGCCGATGACCACCGAGGTGGCCGACCCGGGCGGCGTGAGCTGGACTACGCGCATGCCCGGGATGTACTCGACGTCGTGGTCCAGGGCGAACCCCATCTTCTCGGTGTAGAACGCCTTGGCGGCATCCACGTCGGCGACCGGTACCTGGACAACTTCGAGGCGCATCTCCATGCCCATCACACTACCCCCGCCGTCCACGCCTAGGATCCGAAAGGCCACACGGGCCTGATCTCGATTTTCCCGAACTTTGCCATCGGATGCTTGGAGGCGACCTCGATCGCCTCGTCCAGCCCGGCGCAGTCGATGATGTCGTAGCCTGCCACCCACTCCTTCGTTTCGGCGAACGGGCCGTCCACCACCATCAGCTGCCCTTCCCGCACCGTGACGGTGGTTGCGTCCTGCACAGGCCGGAGCCGGTCACCGTGCCGGGCGATCCCCCGGGCCTCCACGTCGGCGGACCATTCCTCGATGTTGTCCTCCGCGGCCACGTAGGCGGGTGCGGTGGGATCGGTGCAGATGAAGAGCATGTATTCCACGCTGGCTCCTTGGGTTGGTTGTTGTTAGCTACATCTCTACTACGTGCGGGCAAGCGCGAAAAAGACATCGGCCGGAAAAATGTTTTCCGGCCGATGTCTACTGCTGGTCAGTACGTGGGGCCTCCCGCTGGTCAGTACGTGGGGCCTCCCGGCTCGGCGAGCGGGTGCTCGCGCTGGAGCTGGGCCACCTTGGGATCGTTCTCGTCGGCGCCGTAATCCGAGGACCGGGTGATGTCCGTGCCCTCGCGGACTTTCATGACCCGGAAGAGCGCCGTCAGGACGGCCGCGACGATCAGGTTGATGGCGAACGCCACCACCGCGATGTACACCTGGACGTCGGTGCCCGGGATCGCCGCGATGGACCCGCCAAAGTGGGCCTTCGTCACCGGGTTGACCACGTTGTACGCCGCGATGGTGCCGTACAGGATGCCGGCCGCCCAGCCGATGAACAGTGCCCGGCGGTGGAACCACCGGGTGTAGAGCCCGGCCACGATCGCCGGGAAGGTCTGCAGGATCCAGATCCCGCCGAGCAGCTGCATGTTGATCGCTGCGGACTGGTCCATCGCGATCACGAAGATCAGGGCACCGAACTTCACCACGAGGGATGCGATCTTGGAAACGCTCGCTTCCTGGCGGGGGGTGGCGTCGGGCTTGATCAGGTCGCGGTAGATGTTCCTGGTGAACAGGTTGGCGGCGGCGATGGACATGATGGCCGCCGGCACCAGGGCCCCGATGGCGATCGCGGCGAGCGCAATCCCGGCGAACCAGGACGGGAAGTGGTCCAGGAACAGCTGTGGTACCACCAGCTGCGGATTGATGGTCCCGTTGAGGTCGGTCGGTTTAGTGCCGGCGTAGATGGCCGCGTAGCCGAGCAGTGCCAGGAACCCCAGCATGAGCGAGTAGAGGGGCAGCACCGCGGCGTTCCGGCGGATGGTGTTCCGGCTCTTGGTGGCCAGGACGCCGGTGATCGAGTGCGGGTACATAAACAGGGCCAGGGCCGAGCCGAGTGCCAGCGTCCAGTACGCCGAGTAGCTGGCCGCGCCCGGAATAAAGACCCCCGCAGGTTTGCCCGTGGCCGGGTTGACCGTCCCGAGCTTCGTCTGCGCGGCGTCGAAGATGGTGCCCCAGCCGCCGAACTTGATGGGCAGGTAGATCACCGCGACGATCACGGCAAGGTAGATCAGGAGGTCCTTCACGACGGCGATCAGGGCCGGAGCGCGGAGGCCCGAGGTGTACGTGTAGGCCGCCAGGACCACAAACGCGATGATCAGCGGCAGGTCTGTCAGCAGGACGTTCTCGGCGCTGCCCAGTCCGAGGACGGTGAGCACCGCCTTGATGCCCACCAGTTGCAGGGCGATGTAGGGCATGGTGGCGACGATCCCGGTGACGGCGACGGCGAGTGTCAGCGCCTTGCTGCCGTAGCGGCCCCCGACGAAGTCCGCCGGCGTGACAAAACCGTGCCGGTGCGAGACGGACCACAGCCTGCTCATCAGCAGGAACACGATGGGGTACAGCACGATCGTGTAGGGGACGGCGAAGAAGCCGCTCACGGCCCCGGTGGCCCACATGGCCGCGGGAACGGCCACGAAGGTATACGCGGTGTAGAGGTCGCCGCCCAGCAGGAACCAGGTCACCCAGGTGCCGAAGCCGCGGCCGCCCAGGCCCCACTCGTCAAGGCTGTGCAGCCCGGTGTTTTCCTCCCGCCGCCACCGCGCGGCGAAGAAGCCCAGGGCTGCGACAAGGACAAAGAGGACGATCACAATGGTCAGAGCCACACCGTCGACCGGCCGGTCCGGTGCTGCCAGGGGCACGGCTGCGGCGTTCATCGTTCCTCCCCCATCCCGGCCTGGCCCCGGACAGCTTCACGCCGGCGGCGGTCCTCCTTGGTCACCAGCCAATACGAAATGCCCACCAGGGCCGCGGTGACCGGAATCCAGGCCATTTGGTACCAGTAGAAGAACGGGATACCCGCCAGGCGCGGCTGGTCGAAGGAGTATCCGGGCACAAATAACGGAACCACGATCGCGATCAGCAACAGGATTCCGGAAATCACGTACGGGCCAGGCTTGGCCGGCCCCCGCGTTGGCACATCAGGACTGGACATCGTCGCCTCCTCCTCGAGACGGGCCCCCGGTGCGGGAAGGCTTCCCGGGACGTGCCGGCGACCTGCAGACCACGGTGTGCCGCGGTCTAAGGGACACAATAGACACGTTGCCGTTTCCGCAACAGTGCTCAACTACCCTGCAGTACGTTTCCGTGGCCCGCTGCGGCTAGAGGAACTCGGCACGGCCCTCCATAGCGGAGGACGCGAGCGCGTGTTCCCGCCGCGGAATCCGGCCCGCCAGCCGTGCCAGGCGCCCGGCGATGACGGCGTGCTTGAATGCCTCGCCCATCAGGGCAGGGTCCTGCGCCCGGGTGACGGCGGTGGCCAGCAGCACGGCGTCGCAGCCCAGCTCCATGGCGAGCGCCGCGTCGGACGCGGTGCCGATGCCGGCGTCAAGCACCACCGGCACCGAGGCCCGGGACACGATCAGCTCGATGTTGTGCGGGTTCAGGATGCCCAGCCCCGTGCCGATCGGGGCGCCCAGGGGCATCACGGCGGCGGCACCCAGGTGCTCAAGCCGGAGGGCCAGGACGGGGTCGTCATTGGTGTAGGCAAAAACCTTGAAGCCACGGCCCACCAGCTGCTCCGTTGCCTCCACCAGTTCCAGGGCGTCCGGCAGCAGGGTGTGCTCATCGGCAATGACCTCGAGCTTCACCCAGTCCGTCTCCAGGGCTTCCCGTGCCAGTTCGGCGGTGAGCACGGCGTCCCGGGCGGTGAAGCAGCCGGCGGTGTTGGGCAGCACCCGGATGTTGTGGTCCGCCAGCAGCTGAAACAGCGATCCGCTCTCGGCCGGGGAGTAGCGGCGCATGGCCACCGTGGTGAGCTCGGTGCCGGAGGCCACCAGCGCGGCGCCCAGTCCGTCGAGGCTGGGCGCGCCTCCGGTGCCCATGATCAGCCGCGAGCGCAGGTCGACGCCGTCTACGGTCAGCAGGTCACGGCCTGGCTGGGCCTGGGTCAGTACGGTCTCTTCCATGGCGTTTATCCTCCCTGCACTGCGGTGACGAGTTCGACGTCGTCGCCCTCGGCGAGCGCCGTCGCGTGCCACTGGCTGCGCGGGACCACCTCGGCGTTGCGGGCGACCGCGACGCCGAGCTTCCGCCCGTCCGTGGCCTGGCCGTTGGCGGCAAGCGGCCGTCCGGTGACCCCGCTGACCAGGGCGCTGACGGTGGCGCCGTCGGCGACGGCGTGCTGTGCTCCGTTGAGCCTGATGTTCATGCTGGTGTCCTGTCTTTTGCTGGGAACTTATGGGCCGCGGCCTCCGGGCGGGGAAAGCGGTCGGGGCGGAACCGGGCCCAGCGCGGATCCGGCCGGCCGTCCAGCAACGCCTGGCAGATCGCCGCGGCGGCCGGAGTCAGCAGGACCCCGTGCCGGAAGAACCCGGTGGCGATGATCAGGCCCTCGATGTCAGGGCCATCCCCCGGACCGGCGACCCGCCCGATCAGCGGGGCGTTGTCCGGTGTGCCCGGCCGCGCCCGCGCTGTGGCTTCCAGCAGTTCGAGTTCGGCGACCGCCGGAAGAAGCTGCTGGGCGTCACGCAGGAGCTGGTAGACGCTGCCGGCCGAGACCGCGCTGGCGGTCGACGGTGCGTCCTCGCGCTGGGTCGCGCCGATCACCACCGTGCCGTCGTCCCGGGGCACGATGTACACCGGGACCCCGCGGACCAGCCCCCGGACCGTGGAGCCCAGCAAGGGACGGAGCCGGGGCGGCACCCGCAGCCTGAGGATGTCACCGTAGACGGGGCGCAGCGGCAGCACCAGCCCCTGCGGCAGGGCCTGCAGATCGGCTGCGCCGAGGCCGTTGGCCACGACCGTTTCGGTGGCACGGATATCTCCCCCGCCCTCCAGCCGGGCCCCGGCGACGCCGCCGTCCTCCCAGAGCAGGGCCGCCGCCCGGCTCGGCACGGCCACGAATTCCGGGTCGGCGGCCAGCAGACGCCCCATCCGTGCCAGCAGCCGCCGCGGGTCCACCTGGTGGTCGGCGGGGATGGCGAAGGCGCAGGAGATGCCGGGGCTCAGAAGGGGCTCCCGGGACCGTGCCTCCCGCACCGTCAGGGGGTCCACGGCGAGGCCGCACGCCAGCTGCACCTCCCGCAGGTCGGTGAGCGCCCGGCGGTCGGCGGCGTCCACGCCGACGGCGAGGGTCGGCGTCGTGCTGTAGCCGGTGCTGCCCGGCTGCGGGCCGCCGTCGGGCAGGTCCCCGGGCGCGCCGTCGGCCAGGCTGGCGGCGAAGGCCGGCCACAGCCTGGAGCCTTCGAGCATCAGGGCCAAGAGGTCTTCCTCCTGGTAGTGAAGTTCGCTGACCGGCGCCAGCATGCCGGCGGCGGCCCAGCTGGCGCCGCTGCCGGGGGCATCATCGATGAGGGCCACAGTCCGGCCGGAGCGGCGCGCTGCCCAGGCGATTCCGTGGCCGATCACTCCCCCGCCGATCACGGCGACGTCGTACGGTACGGCTGGTGGGGTCATGGTTTCCTTCCCTACGCCGGTACTAACCGGATCAGGTCAAGCGGTCGGCTCTGACGCCCTCTCAGCCCGGCGGCCGCGTACGGCCCGCGGGCTCCCGCGGTATGCGCCCAGTTTAGAGGAACTACGCTTGGGATATGAGCCAGGACCTGCACACCACCGCCCGCCTGTATCTGTGCACTGATGCACGGAAAGAGCGCGGGGACTTTGAAGATTTTGTCGACGCTGCCTTTGCCGGCGGGGTGGACATCATCCAGTTGCGGGACAAGTCGCTGGAGGCGGCCGAGGAACTGGAGCTCCTCGGGGTCCTGCACGCCACGGCGCAGCGGCACGGCCGGCTGTGGGCCGTCAATGACCGCGCCGACCTCGCCTCGCTGGCGGGTGCGCCGGTCTTCCACATGGGCCAGAAGGACATTCCGTTCACGGCGGCCCGCGACTTCCTGGGCAAGAACACGGTGATCGGCATGTCCACCCACACGCCGGACCAGGTGGACGCGGCCATCGCCGCCTCCCCGGGCCGGACCGGCTTGGACTACTTCTGCGTGGGGCCGGTCTGGGCGACGCCCACCAAGCCTGGCCGCGCCGCGGTCGGAACGGACCTGGTGCGGTACGCCGCCGCGGCTATCGGGCGGGCCTCGGAAGCCGGCGTCGGCAAGGTCTCCGGAGTGGTGCCGTGGTTCGCGATCGGCGGGATCGATCTGGGCAACGTGGAGCAGGTGGTCGACGCCGGGGCCCGCAGGATTGTGGTGGTCCGGGCGATCACCGAGGCCGCGGACCCGGCGGGCGCAGCGCGCGCCCTGCTCGCCGCGCTCGACGCCGGCGCGGATTCCGACGTCGGCTAGCTAGCCCGCGAGCCCCAGCCCGGACATCCGGCGGGAGTGCCCGGCGGCGAGTTCCGCGGTGAGCTCCCGGGCGAGCTCACCGGCCCGGGCCGGGTCCTCACCGGCCAGCCCGTCGAGGAACGCGTGGTCCACACTGACCCGTTGGGCCTGGGTGAGCGCCTCGCCGAGCAACCGCCGGGCCCACAGGGCCAGCCGGGAAGCCAGCCGCGGGTCATCGGCCAGCGCCGCCTTCAGCCGCTCCCGGAGCACGGCCGTCGCGTCGCCTGCGGACTGGACCTGCTCGATCAGACCGGCCGTGCCGGCGTCCACATAACCCGAAACCCGCCGGTAAAAGTCGGCGGAGACCGTGTCGATGACGTACGCCTTCATCAGTGACTCGTACCAGTCGGCGGGCCGGGTGCGCTCATGGAAGTGGTCCACCGAGGCCTGGAACGGCTGCATCGCCTCCTCCGCGTCCACGCCGAGTTCGGCCAGTTTCGCGCAGACCAGCTCGAAGTGCTGGAACTCGATGACGGCAAGGCGGCCCAGCACGGACCGGTCGTGCAGGGTGGGCGAATACCGGGCGTCGGAGGAGAGCCGTTCGAACGCCGACAACTCCCCGTAGGCCATAACGCCCAGCAGGTCCCTGCGGAAACGGTTGAAGCGGGCGGGCTCATCCGGGGAGGTGCTCATGCTTCAACACTAGCGGCGGAAATCGGGCTACCCTGATTCCGTGTCTCATCATCGCCTGACTCCGAGCGTCCGACAGCAGCAGAACCAGCTGGCCCAAGCGCTGAACGCGCTGCGCACCGTCCTGGAACTGCCGGGGCCGTTCCCGGCCGACGCGCTGCGGGACGCCGAGGCCGCCGTGGCCGGCCATGAGCTGCCCGGCCTGGACCTGACGCACGTGGAATTCGTGACCATTGATCCGGCGTCCTCCACGGACCTGGACCAGGCCCTGTTCATCGACCGCTCCGGTGACGGCTACAAGGTGTTCTACGCGATTGCCGATGTCCCCTCCTTCGTGGCTCCCGGCGGTGCGCTCGACGCCGAGACCAGGCGCCGCGGGCAGACGTTCTACACCCCGGACGGCCGGATCCCGCTGCACCCCGAGATCATCAGCGAGGCCGCCGGCAGCCTCCTCGCCGACCAGCTCTGCGCCGCTTTCGTCTGGGAGTTCGACCTCGACGCGGCCGCCGAGGTGTCCTCGGTGCGGGTCCGGCGGGCGCAGGTCCGCAGCCGTGCCAAGCTCAGCTACCACGGTGTGCAGGCGGATCTGGACGCCGGGACCGCCGCGCCCGTGCTGCAGCTGCTCAAGGAGGTGGGCAGCAAACGGGTGGAGCTCGAGCGCGCCCGCGGCGGGGCAAGCCTGAATATTCCCGAACAGGAAATCGAGCAGCTGCCCGACGGCGGCTACCGGATCGTCGCCGCCCCGCCGCTGCCGGTGGAAGACTGGAACGCCCAGATTTCCCTGATGACCGGGATGGCCGCGGCCGAGCTGATGCTGCAGGGCAAGGTGGGCATCCTGCGCACCATGCCGGCCCCGGATGAGCGCTCGCTCCGGCACTTCCGGCGCCAGACCGGCGCCCTCGGCAAGCCGTGGGACGGCCGGATCAGCTACGGGGAATACCTGCGGACCCTGGATCCCACCGACCCGCGCCAACTGGCCATTGTGCACTCGGCCGGGATGCTGTTCCGCGGCGCCGGCTACACGCCGTTCGACGGCGTGGTTCCCGAGGACGCCATCCAGTCCGCCATCGGGGCGGCGTACGCCCACTCAACGGCCCCGCTGCGCCGCCTGATCGACCGGTTTGTCCTGGTCATCTGCGAGGCGCTGTCCAACGGCGACGAGGTTCCAGAGTGGGCCCGCGAGGCACTGCCCTCCCTGCCGGCGATCATGGCCGCCTCCGACCAGTTGGCCGCCAAACTCGAGCGGCTGGCGCTGGACACAGTGGAGGCCGCCCTGCTCATCAACCACGTCGGCCAGGAGTTCGACGCCGTCGTCATCTCCGGATCGAAGCCGGCCAAAAACGGTGCACCCAACGGTGCGAATGGTGCCAACGGCGCGAATGATGCGAACGGTGCGAATGGTGCCCCGGCCAACGCCAACGGCAACGGCAACGCGAATGGAAACGGGAACGGCAACGGCCCGTCCGGGATCGTCCAGATCGCCGAGCCCGCGGTGACGGCACGCTGCCCCGGCGAGCTGGAGTCCGGCACCCAGGTGCGGGTGCGTGTGGTGTCCGCGGACATCGTCACGCGGGAGGTCCGGCTGGAGCTGGTGGGCTGAATTACCCCGTCCCGGCCCAACACCGCACCCGGAGCCGGTGTGGCCTGTGCCGCGCCGCTGCCAGCCGCCGTCGGGGTTCCGAACGCCGAACAGCTAGACTGGAACGGTAGTAATGGATGCCCGGTCGTTGATTTCCATGTTTTATGAATTCAACAAGCCCGCCCCTACGCGATCTTGAGACACACCCGCTGGTCCCAGTGCCAGCACCTAGATAGCCCGCGATCGGCTTCCGCTGGACATGCTTGCGCGCCTGTGCGTGCTCCGGAACGGCCGCCCGGCCGGCCCCGTCGAGCAAGCAGCGCAGCCCAAATGAATAAGGAAACTCCCCTGTGAGTGAATTGCACACGCACCAGCTTCTGACCGACGAATCCGGCACGGAAACGATCGAGCCGGAAGAGACCATCATCTCCGACGAGACCCCCCACGAAATCGCGGAAAAGTCGTTCGCCGACTACAACGTCCGCGCCGACATCGTTGAATCCCTGGCGGACGCCGGCATCACCCACCCGTTCCCGATCCAGGCCATGACCCTGCCCGTCGCCCTCGGCGGCCACGACATCATCGGCCAGGCCAAGACCGGTACCGGCAAGACCCTCGGCTTCGGCATCCCGGCGCTGCAGCGTGTGATCGGCCGCGATGACGCCGGCTACGCCGCGCTGCCTGCCCCCGGCGCGCCCCAGGCCCTCGTGATCGTGCCGACCCGTGAGCTCGCCGTCCAGGTCGCCAGCGACCTGCAGACCGCCTCCCGCAAGCGCAACGCCCGGATCACCACCATCTACGGCGGCCGCGCCTACGAGCCGCAGGTCGAGGCGCTGCAGCAGGGCGTTGAGGTCGTCGTCGGCACCCCCGGCCGCCTGATCGACCTCTACAAGCAGAAGCACCTGGTCCTCAAGAACGTCAAAATGGTCATCCTGGACGAGGCCGACGAAATGCTGGACCTCGGCTTCCTGCCCGACGTCGAGACCCTGATCGCCGGGACCCCGGCCGTCCGCCAGACGCTGCTGTTCTCGGCCACCATGCCCGGCCCGGTCATTGCAATGGCGCGGCGGTACATGACCCAGCCCACCCACATCCGCGCGGCGGACCCCGAGGATGAGGGCCTGACCAAGCGCGACATCCGCCAGTTGATCTACCGCGCCCACAGCATGGACAAGGTGGAGGTGGTGGCCCGCATCCTGCAGGCCCGCGGCCGCGGCCGGACCATCATCTTCACCAAGACCAAGCGCACCGCCGCGAAGGTTGCCGAGGAACTCGTGGACCGCGGGTTCGCCGCGGCCGCCATCCACGGCGACCTCGGCCAGGGCGCCCGCGAACAGGCGCTGCGCGCCTTCCGCAACAACAAGGTGGACGTCCTTGTCGCCACCGACGTCGCGGCCCGCGGCATCGACGTCGACGACGTCACGCACGTCATCAACTACCAGTGCGTCGAAGACGAGAAGATCTACCTGCACCGCGTTGGCCGCACCGGCCGCGCCGGCAACAAGGGCACCGCCGTGACCTTCGTCGACTGGGATGACATGCCGCGCTGGGGCCTGATCAACAAGGCCCTGGGCCTGAGCTACCCCGAACCGGTCGAAACCTACTCCTCCTCCCCGCACCTGTACGAGGAGCTCGACATTCCCGAGGGCACGAAGGGCCGCCTGCCCCGGGACAAGCGCGTGCTTGCCGGTGTGGACGCCGAAGTCCTCGAGGATCTGGGCGAGACCGGCAAGAAGAACGCCCGCGGCGGCGCGCCGGCCGGCGGCCGTGACGGGTCCAGGAGCGGCGGCCGCGACGGCGGCCGTGCGCCCCGTGAGGGCGGCCGTTCCGGCAACCGCGAGGGCGGCCGTGACGGCGCCCGCGAAGGATCGCGCGAAGGCGGCCGCTCCGGTGAGCGCCGACGTCGTACGCCGGAAAAGGACACCACCGCCGCGGCACCCGCCGAGGCAACGGGCCGCGCTGCGGCAACCGCCGGCGCCCCCACCGAGGTAGACCGGGCCACCCGTGCCCGCCGCCGCACCCGCACCCGCCGCCGCAACGGCGAAGTGGTGGCTGGCGAGGCACAGGGCGGAGCTACGGCACGCGGCACCGAGGCCTAACCCGCACCATGGCTGACACCGTCTGGGCGCCGGACGGCAGCAATCTGGTGGTACACGCGGACAACGCGGAGTACCTCCCGACGCTGCCGGACGGCGCCTTCACACTCATTTACGTGGACCCGCCGTTTAACACCGGACGTGTCCAGCGGCGCCAGGAAACCAAAATGGTGCTGAATGCCGGGGGCGAGGGCGACCGTGTCGGCTTCAAGGGCCGCTCCTACGACACCATCAAGGGTGCGCTGCACAGCTACGACGACGCCTTCAGCGACTACTGGTCCTTTTTGGAGCCGCGGCTGGTCGAAGCGTGGCGGCTGCTGGCCGATGACGGCACGCTGTACCTGCACCTGGATTACCGCGAGGTGCACTACGCCAAGGTCATGCTCGATGCGATCTTCGGCCGGGAGTGCTTCCTGAACGAAATCATCTGGGCCTACGACTACGGCGCCCGCGCCAAGTTCCGCTGGCCCACCAAGCACGACAACATCCTCGTCTACGTGAAGAACCCGGCGAAATACCACTTCGACAGCGCCGAGGTGGACCGTGAACCGTACATGGCGCCGGGGCTGGTGACACCGGCCAAGCGGGAACTGGGCAAGCTGCCCACCGACGTCTGGTGGCACACGATCGTCTCCCCCACCGGCAAGGAAAAAACCGGCTACCCGACGCAGAAACCCGAAGGCCTGATCCGGCGGGTGGTCGCCGCCTCATCCCGGCCCGGCGACTGGTGCCTGGATTTCTTCGCCGGTTCGGGCACGCTGGGCGCCGTAGCGGCCAAGCTCGGCAGGAAGTTCGTCTGCGTGGACCAGAACCAGGCCGCCGTCGACGTGATGGCCAAACGGCTTGGCGCATACGCCGAGTTCACGGCCCAGCCGGAAGCCGAACCGCCGGCCGTCCCCAGCTAGCCCTTCGGCTGCTGGCCGGCAGACGCCGTCAGGTCCAGCTCTTGACGAAGGCGTGCACGGCGTCGGCAATCATCTGCACCGCGATCGCGGAGAGCAGCAGGCCGGCGATCCGGGTGACCAGCTCGACGCCGTTCTCGCCCAGCGCGCGCTGCACGAGGCCGGCGAACCGCATCGCCAGGTACAGGGATGCGAGCGTGACCGCAATTCCAAGCCCGACGGCGAGGTACTGCGCCATGCTTCCCGAACGCTGAACGAAGACCATGACCGCCACAATCGCGCCGGGGCCCGCCATCAGCGGGGTCCCCAGCGGCACAAAGGCGACGTTTTTGTACTTGGCCGCGTTCTCCTCGCCGCCGGTGGAACCGGTGAGCAGCTGCAGCGCGATGAGCACCAGCAGCAGGCCGCCCGCGCCCTGCAGCGCCGCCAGCGAGATGTGCATGTAATTGAGGATGGACTGCCCGAAAATCGCGAACGTCACGATCACGCCGGTCGCCACCAGCAGCGCCTGCAGCGCGGAACGGTTGCGGTCCCGGGCATCCATCTGGGCGGTCAGGGACATAAAGATCGGAACGGTGCCGGGCGGGTCCATGATCACGAACAGCGTGACGATCACCGAGGCCAGGAGCTGAAGGTCAATCCAGTCCATCAGCGCACCACGGACGTTCCGCTGGCCTGTTCCTCGATCCGGGCCAGCACCTCCGGGGCGGTCAGGTTCTCGCCCAGCAGGTTCGGTTTCCCGGCCCCGTGGTAGTCCGAGGAGCCGGTCACCAGCAGGCCGTGCTGTTCGGCGAGGCGGCGCAGGAACACCCTGCCCTCTTCCGGGTTGTCCCGGTGGTCGATCTCGAGCCCGGCCAGGCCGGCGTCGATCATCTCCCGATAGGTGCGCTCCCCCACTACCCGTCCGCGGGAGGACGCCACCGGATGCGCGAAGACCGGCACACCGCCGGCGTCGCGGACCAGTTCGACGGCGTATGCCGGATCCGGCGCGTAGTGCTGCACCCAGTACCGGGAGCGCGAGGTCAGGATGGTCTCGAAGGCCTCGCTGCGGTCCGCCACAACACCCGCGGCCACCAGGGCGTCGGCGATGTGCGGGCGGCCCAGGGTGGCGCCCGGGGCTACGTGGTGGATGACGTCGTCCCAGCTCAGCGGGTAGTCCTCGGCGAGCAGGCTGACCATTCGTTCGGCGCGGGTGAACCGGGCGTCCTTGGCTTTGGTGATTTCCTCCAGCAGCCCGGGGTGTGCGGGGTCGTGGAGGTAGCTGAGGAGGTGCACGCTGATGCCCTCACTGGTCCGGCAGGAGACTTCCATGCCGGGGACCAGTGCCACGCCGAGGTTCCGCGCCGCGGCCGAGGCCTCTGCCCAGCCGTCGGTGGAGTCGTGATCGGTCAGGGCGACGACGTCGAGCCCCGCCTCCGCAGCCGACGCGATCACCCCCGCTGGGGGCTGGGTGCCGTCGGAAACGTTCGAGTGGGCATGCAGGTCAATCCTCACCTGCCCAGCCTAGTAGATCCGCCGGGGCGGCTTGTTGGCCTAAGCCGCGCCGCTGGTGAGACTATGGGACGGTGAACGATGCAGATAACACCCAAGTCTCCACTTCCCAGCCCCTCGAGGAGCGCGTCAACAACCGCTCACAGCGGCCCAGTTCCGACGCCTTCAAGGCATTTATGGCCAGCAATTGGGCTCCGGCCCCGGACCAGCTCCCCGAGCTGGATGCCGTCGCCGGCCACGCCGCGGCCCGCCGTCGAGCCATCTCCGAGCTGTTCAAAGGTGAACGCCTGGTCATCCCCGCCGGCCCGTTGAAGGTCCGCTCCAACGACTGCGACTACCGGTTCCGCCCGCACTCAGGCTTCGCGCACCTCACCGGCCTGGGCCTGGACCACGAGCCCGACGCTGTGCTGATCCTCGAGCCCA
The DNA here is from genome assembly GCF_056394165.1 of Arthrobacter sp. 10T416. NCBI lineage: Bacteria > Bacillati > Actinomycetota > Actinomycetes > Micrococcales > Micrococcaceae > Arthrobacter > Arthrobacter sp. 10T416. Next base: position 243,474 of record NZ_JBFTHI010000002.1, read on the forward strand.
CCGATGAAGGTGCCGGCGACGACGGCGGCCACCACCGCGCGACGCTGTACTTCCGGCCCCTGGCCGGCCGCGACACCGAGCAGTTCTACGCCGACTCGCGCTCCGGCGAGTTCTGGATCGGCGCCCGTCCCACCCTCGCCGAGTTCAAGGCCAAGCTGGGCCTCGAGACCGCCGACCTCGGCGAACTCGAGCTCGCCATCACCAAGAACGTCGGCGCCCCTGAAATCGGCGGCACCTCCATCCGGCTGGTGCGCAAGGTGGATGAGAACATCGACGCGCTGGTGGACACCGCCCGCTACAACACCGCGAAGGATCCGGAGAACCTGGACCTGGGTGTCCTGGACGCCCTGGACGAGAAGCTCAGCGAAGCCCTCTCCGAGCTGCGCCTGATCAAGGACGAGTGGGAGGTCGAACAGATGAAGACCGCTGTGGCCGCCACGGTCCAGGGCTTCACCGAAGTGGTCAAGGCCCTGCCGCGGGCCCTGACCCACCACCGCGGCGAGCGCGTGGTCGAAGGCGCGTTCTTCGCCCGGGCCCGCGAAGAGGGCAACGAACTCGGCTACGACACCATAGCCGCCTCCGGCAACAACGCCACCGTCCTGCACTGGACCCGCAACACCGGCAAGGTCACCGCCGGTGAGCTGCTGCTGCTCGACGCCGGCGTCGAGGCCGATTCTCTGTACACGGCGGACATCACCCGCACCCTGCCGGCCAACGGCACCTTCTCCGAAATCCAGCGCAAGGTCTATGAGGCAGTGCTCGACGCCGCCGACGCCGGCCTTGCCGCCGCGCAGCCCGGCACGAAGTTCCGCGACATCCACACTGCGGCCACCACGGTGCTGGCCGAGCGCCTCGCCGAGTGGGGCCTCCTGCCCGTCTCCGTTGAGGAGGCCATCAGCTCCGAAGGCCAGCAGCACCGCCGCTGGATGCCGCACGGCACCAGCCACCACCTGGGCCTGGACGTGCACGACTGCGCCCAGGCCAAGCGTGAACTGTACCTCGACGGCGTCCTGACCCCGGGGATGGTCTTCACGATCGAACCCGGCCTGTACTTCAAGGAAGAGGACCTGGGGATTCCGGCCGAGTACCGCGGCATCGGCGTCCGGATCGAGGACGACATCCTGATGACGGCCGAGGGCCCGGTCAACCTGAGCGCCGCGCTGCCGCGCCGGGCCGACGACGTCGAGTCCTGGATGGCCGGCATCTACCAGGAAGTCGAAGCCGAGCAGCCGTAGCAACCGGAAGACACATAAGAAGGCACAAAAAAGGGAGGGCCGCCGGTGATGAACCGGCGCCCCTCCCGTTTATCGTGAAGGTGTCCCTACTGCTGGTCACCCTCGCGGCGGGGGTCGTCCTGACGGGGGGTCTCCTGCCGGGGCTCCTCCGTGACCCGGACACCGTACTGCGGTCGCCCGTCCGGCAGGTCGGGGTAGGCGATGGCGGAGGGGCGGGACGGCTGCTGTTCCTGCACGGTTTCGCCGTTGGCGCCAGGCTCGCGGCCGGCGTCGGCGGTCCGCTGGCCGTAGGGGTCGCTCCAGCCCGCCGGACGCTGCGGAGCCTGGCCCTGGCCGGGCTGGCCGTAGCCCTGCGGAGGCTGGCCCGGCTGGCCGTAGCCCTGCGGGCCGTGTCCGGGCTGGCCCGGCTGCTGCGGTCCCGGCTGGAACTGGGGCTGGTGGTCCGGCTGCTGGCGCACCGGAGCGGAGGCGTCATGATGCGTCATGGGAAGCTGGTGCAGCAGGCGGCGCGCCTCGTGGGCAGCCTCAAAGGCCACCACGACGTCGTAGTTCGTGGCCACAACCTGGCTGGTGGAAGTGAAGTCGCGCTTACCCCGCTGCATCGCGTACGTGACGATGCCGAACAGCATAAAGAAGGCTGCACCCATCAGGACCGAGGTGACGATCGAGAAGTAGCCGCCGGTCTCCGAGAAGAAGGAGAGCATTACGCCCACGAACAGGCCGAACCACATGCCGCTCAGTGCACCGGAGAGTGCAACGCGGGGGTACGTCAGGCGGCCGGTGACGCGCTCCACCATCTTCAGGTCATTGCCGACGATCGAGACCAGCTGCACCGGGAACTGCTGGTCCGCCAGGTAGTCCACCGCCTTCTGGGCGTCCAGGTAGGAGTTGTAGGAACCGACTGTGTCCCCTTTGGGAACCGTGCGGGACTCGTCCGCCCCGCCGGGACCACCGGCCTTAGGACCACCAAAAATGTTTGACATACGCCCATTCTCACCCATCCGGCTGGGCAGTACCTGCAAATTCAGCTAAAAGAGAGCGGACTCGGTAGCCTGTAGGGGTGAGCACAACTCTTTCGCGGGTATTTGTCGCGCGCCTCCTCGGACTGGACGTCTTCGACCCCCTGGGCGACCGTCTGGGACGGCTGCGCGACGTTGTGGTGCTCTCCCGCGGCAACCGGGGCGCCCCGCACGTGGTGGGCATCGTCGTCGAGGTGCCCGGCAAGAAGCGAGTCTTCGTGCCGATGACCCGCATTACCTCCATCGACCAGACCCAGGTCATCTGCACCGGGCTGGTAAATCTCCGCCGGTTCGAACAACGCGGCGCGGAAACGCTGGTGGTGGCCGAAATGTTCGATCGCCGCGTAACCCTTGCCGACGGCAGCGGGGACGCGACCATTGAGGACATCGCCATGGACCGGCACCGCTCGGGGGACTGGTTTGTCAGCAAACTCTTTGTCCGCCGCGGCCACTCCCTCTCCCCGCTGAGCCGGCTGCGCCGCAACGAGACCATGATCATCGACTGGGCCGACGCGCAGCAGGGAGCCCGCACGGAACCCCAGGCCGCCACCCAGTTCGTCGCCACCCACGAGGACCTCAAGCCAGCCGACTTCGCCGAGGCCCTGCAGGAGATGAGCGACAAGCGCCGCTTTGAAGTCGCCAGCGAACTCCAGGACGAACGCCTCGCCGATGTCCTGCAAGAAATGCCGGAGGGCGACCAGGTGGAGATCCTGTCCGCGCTCGACGTCGAACGCGCCGCCGACGTGCTCGAAGAGATGGACCCCGACGACGCCGCCGACCTCCTCGCCGAGCTCCCCAGCGCCCAGGCCGAGGAACTCCTCCAGCTGATGGAGCCGGAAGGCGCCGAAGACGTGCGCCGCCTGCTCGAATACGACGAGGACACCGCCGGCGGCCTCATGACCCCGGTCCCGGTCATCCTGCCGCCGGAAGCCACCGTTGCCGAGGCGCTGGCCCACGTCCGGCGCGAGGAACTCTCCCCCGCCCTGGCGTCGTCGATCTTCATAGCCCGCCCGCCGCTGGAGACTCCCACGGGGCGTTTCCTCGGCGTCGTGCACATCCAGCAACTGCTGCGCTACCCGCCGCCGGAGCCGCTGGGCAACCTTGTGGACAAGAACCTGGAACCTGTGTCTGACCAGGCCCACATCAGCGAGGTCGCACGTGCCCTGGCAACTTACAACCTCAACTCACTCCCCGTGGTCAACGACGACGGACGGCTCGTCGGGGCGGTGACTGTTGATGACGTGCTTGATCATCTGTTGCCCGATGACTGGCGCGCCCACGAGGACGACGCCCCGATAAGGAAGCTTGGAGGCCGCATTGGCTGATATCAGCACGCCCCGGAACTCCAACGCCCGGCCCGGTGCCCGGATGACGGGCAGCCTCGACACCCCGCTGAGCGGCCGGCAGCGGATCCTCCCGAAGTTCTCCCCCAACCCGGACGCGTTCGGGCACGCCACCGAAGGCTTCGCCCGGTTTATGGGCACCCCGCAGTTCCTGGTCTACATGACCGTGTTCTGTGTGTTCTGGCTCGCCTGGAACACCTGGGCGCCCACCGACTGGCAGTTCGACTCCCGGGACCTCGGCTTCACGCTGCTGACCCTGATGCTGTCCCTGCAGGCGTCCTACGCCGCTCCCCTGCTGCTGCTCGCGCAGAACCGCCAGGACGACCGGGACCGGGTCTCGCTCCAGCAGGACCGCCAGCGCGCCGAGCGCAACCTCTCGGACACCGAGTACCTGACGCGGGAACTCGCCTCGCTGCGCATCGCCCTGCGCGAAGTGGCCACCCGTGACTACGTCCGCGCCGAGCTCCGCAGCCTGCTGGAGGACATGCTTGAAGCGCAGGAGGAACTGCGCACCCACGACCCCTCCGCGGGCATGCACGAATCCCCGCGGGACAAGGTCAAGGAAAAGCTGAAGGAACGCCGCGACAAACAGCGCAGCCCCCGCACCCAGCAGATCCCCCGCGTCAAGACCGGACCGGACGGCCAGGATCCGTCCGCGCCGCGCACCTTCCCCGAAAGCTGAGCCCCACACCCCATGAACACCCCGCAGGGATCAACCCCGGCGTCCCTGGAACAAGCTGTCCGCGCAGCGCTGGCCACCGTCATCGACCCCGAGCTGCGGCGGCCCATCACCGAACTCGGCATGGTGGACGCGGTCCAAGTTTCCGACGCCGGTGCGGTGCGGATCACCGTACTGCTCACCATCGCCGGGTGCCCGCTGCGCGGCACGATCACCGCCGACTGCGAAGCGGCGCTGGCCGCCATTCCGGGCGTGACCGCCGTCGACGTCGATCTCAAGGTCATGACCCAGCAGCAGCGCGATGCCCTCAAGGAGCAACTGCGCGGTCCCGGCGGGCAGCGCGGTATCCCGTTCAATGCACCGGGCTCCCTGACCAAGGTCTTCGCCGTGGCAAGCGGCAAGGGCGGGGTGGGAAAGTCCTCGGTGACGGTCAACCTGGCCTGCGCCCTCGCGGCCAAGGGGCTGCGGGTGGGCATCATCGACGCGGACGTTTACGGCTTTTCCGTGCCGGCGCTGATGGGCATCACCCAGGCGCCCACCCGGGTTGACGACATGATCCTGCCGCCGGTGGCGTACGGGGTCAAGGTCATCTCCATCGGCATGTTCGTCAGCGGCAACCAGCCGGTCGCCTGGCGCGGTCCCATGCTGCACCGGGCCCTCGAACAGTTCCTCACGGACGTCTACTTCGGCGACCTCGACGCCCTCTTCCTGGACCTGCCGCCCGGCACCGGCGACATCGCCATCTCGGTGGCCCAGCTGCTGCCGAAGGCCCAGATCCTGGTGGTCACCACTCCGCAGGCCGCGGCGGCCGACGTGGCGGAACGGGCCGGGGCCATCGCCGTGCAGACAGGCCAGTCGGTGGCCGGTGTCGTGGAAAACATGTCCTACCTGGAAATGCCCGACGGCGGCACCATGGAACTCTTTGGCAGCGGCGGCGGCGCCGTACTCGCCGAGCGGCTCTCCGCGACGGTGGGCACCGATGTGCCGCTGCTGGGCCAGATTCCGCTGGACATCCTGCTGCGCGAAGGCGGCGACAGCGGGGTGCCGCTGGTACTGGGCCGTCCCGAGACGGCGGCGGCGGGGGCCCTCGCGGGCATCGCCGGGAAGTTGGCGTCCAGCCCGCGCGGGCTCAAGGGAATGTCGCTGGGCCTCCAGCCCCGCTGACAGCCGCCGAGCTTCCAGGGCGCCGGGCCGGGGTCGGGACTAGGTGGCCTCGGAGTCGAACGGCGCGGCTACGCCTTCCGGCAGGCGTTCGACGACGCGGGCCGGACGGCGCTCCTCGGCCGCGGCAACCGCTGCGGGCGCCCCGGCGCTCACCGGCTTGGTCTCGTCCTCCAGCAGGGCTTCCCGGATGATCCGGCGGGGGTCGTACTGCCGCGGATCGTACTTCTTCCAGTCCACGTCGTCGATGTCGATGCCGACTTCGTCCTTGATCTGCTCCCGGGCCCCGGAGGCCATCCGGCGGACTTCCCGGACAATGTTGGCCAGCTTCTGGGTGTATTCAGGCAAGCGGCTGGGGCCGATCACCAGAAGGCCGATGATCAGCAGAAGAATGAACTCCGGTCCATTGATTCCAAGCACTCTAGGAGATTACCCTCTCAGTCCGGCGGGCGACGATTCCGAAGCGCCAGCCTGCGGCTCGACCGCGGAAGCCGCCCTGCGGGTGGCCAGTCACTGGCGTCATCGTGCCAGCAGCTCGACAATACGGCCGAGGCCACGCTCGAGCCGTGCAGGCATTTCCTCCGTGCCCCGAACCTTCGCTGCCTGGCCGGGCCGGCCATGCACCAGGGCGCCCAGAGCGTCGTCGGCCTGCTCCGCCGGCAGGTCGGAGACGTAGGTGAACGTCGCCCCCGGCGTACGGTAAATCGCACGGAACGGCGCCTCCGGGTTGACCCAGAGGGCTCCGGCCGGCACGGCGGCGTACTCCGCGGGCGTGGCAGCACCGGCCCGCGCGGCAACGAAGCCGTCCTCGGTGGCGGGGTGGCCGGTCAGGACGTTGATCGGCGGCGCAGCAGCGGTCTTGGCGGGCTGGCCCGCGGCCCCCTCAGTGGCGGTGTGCTGCTCCAGGACAGTGGCGAAATGGCTGCCGTCGGTGAGGCGGAGTTCCAGGACTTCGGAGCCGTTGGCGACGGTGCCCCGGGCCCAGACGAGGTGGTAGCCGAGTTCCCGCAGTTCCGGGCAGGCCCAGCCACCGGATTGCAGCGCGGCGAGCTGTTCGGCGGTGAGCGAGCCGGGCGGTGCCACATCGGGTTCGCTGCTCAGCTGCCAGGCGGCCCCGGAGACACTGGCCGCCGCCATAGCGGGGCCGGACGGTGCAGTCCCCGGAAACGCCGCGGACAAGGCATCCCTCGCGGGCAGCGCGGTGTCGCCGCCCATGACGTACGCGGCGCCGCCCATGAGGGCCGCCGTCGCAGCGGCTCCCCCGGCGATCCGGACGGCAAGACCGAGCGGCCGGTGTGGTGGGCGCTGGGACTTCCGCTCCGGTCTGCCCGGCTGGGGCGCAGCTTCTGTGTCGGCGGCGCTGTGCCCCGCGGTGTCCTGCCCGGCGGCCAGTGCGCTTGTGCGTGCCAGCAAGCGCGCGGTCAGGTCGCTGCTCGCGGCGGGCACGGCGGCGGCGCGCAGCCGTTCCAGGTACTCACGTTCGCGCTGCTGGCGCGCGCGGCAGGCGGCGCAGCGTTCGACGTGTTTGCGGCGCCGCTCCTGAGCCTTTGCGGTCAGCGTCCGGGCCGGGGCGAGGGGGCGTCGCGGCCTGCGGGCGAAGTACGCGCAGGCAAGGCCGCCCAGGGAGTGTTTCAGCAGACCCATTGCCGGTGTTAGAGGAGGCCGGCGATGCGCGGCATCTTGAGCCGCGGCTTCAGAGCCTGCTTCGACGCCGGCCGCGGTGCGCGGTGGGCAAGCTTTTCGCGGAGCATGGTCCGGCCGCGGTGGATCCTGGACCTGACGGTGCCGAGCTTGACGTCAAGCGCCACGGCCACCTCGTCGTAGGACAGGCCCTCGAGGTCGCATAGTACGACGGCGGCGCGGAAGTCCGGCGGGAGCTCCTCCAGGGCGGCCTGGACGTCGAGGTCGAGGTTGTTGAATTCGAAGCTTTGTTCCGGGCCCGGTTCGCGGCCCGGGATCCGTGACTCGGCGTCTTCGGCCAGAGCGTCGAAGCGGATCCGGCTCTTGCGCCGGGCCTGGTCAAGGAAGAGGTTGGTGGTGATACGGTGCAGCCAGCCGTCGAGAGTGCCGGGCTTGAAGTTCTCCAGCGAGCGGAAGACCCGCACAAACACTTCCTGGGTGAGGTCTTCGGCGTCGAACTTGTTGCCCGTGAGCCGGTACGCCAGGCGGTAGACCTTGGCGGAGTGGTTCGTCACCACTTCTTCCCATGTAGGCCTGACCCACTCGGCCTCGGCCGTGGGCTGGGAATCATCAGTTGCAGGGACACTTGCCAGAACTGACATTGTCCACTCCCCTCGCGGATGGTTCTTACGCCGAATGGTTCACGCTGCTGCAGGGTCCATACCCTAGGTTCGGCGCCGATCACCTCGCGGATGAGCGGATCACCATCATGTCAAAATAAGCTGGGAATTTCCTGACGCCGCTGATTCTTCCGCCCACGGCGGAACGCCGGCCCGGTACGGCGGGCCGGACACAGTACGCTGTATGAAACACTCCCCTCCTGCCCGGAAAGCGATACCCATGAGCGCCGATAAGTCCACGAGCTGGTCCTACGCAGAAGATCTGCCTGCCGAGGACGAGGTTCTGTTGCACGCGCGTGAACGGTCTTTCGAGCTCGGTGTCACCCCGATCGGTCCCGGCGTCGGCGCCGTCCTGACGGTACTGGCCGCCGCGTCCAAGGCGCAGACCGCCGTGGAAATCGGCACCGGCGCGGGCGTTTCGGGCGTCTGCATCCTCCGGGGCCTCGGCCCGCAGGCGGTCCTGACCACCATCGACGTCGACGTCGAGCACCTGCGTGCCGCCCGGGAGTCCTTCCAGGAGGCCGGCAGCCCGGCCAACCGCACCCGCACGATTTCCGGCCGCGCCGGCGACGTGCTGCCGCGCCTGACCGACGGCGCCTATGACCTGGTGTTCATTGACGCGGACAAACCCAACTACCCCGGCTACGTGGAGCAGGCCGTCCGGCTGCTTAAGTCCGGCGGCCTGCTGATTGTCAACGACGCCCTGGACAAGGACCGCGTCTCCAACCCCGCCGCCCGCGACGCCACCACTGTGGTGCTCCGCCAGGTGGGCAAGTCCATCCGCGACGACGAGCGTCTCTCCGCGGCCATGCTGCCGACCGGAGACGGCCTGCTGGTGGCGGTCAAGAAATAACCCGGACACACAAAGGGGCCCGCAGCCAATTGGCAGCGGGCCCCTTCTGGTGTGACTAAAAGTTATTCGGTAACGCCGACCAGGCATTCCTTAAGATTTGTCGCTTCTGCAGCATTGAGTTCGACCACAAGCCGTCCCCCGCCTTCGAGCGGAACCCGCATAATCAGGCTGCGGCCCTCTTTTGTCACTTCCATAGGGCCGTCGCCGGTGCGTGGTTTCATAGCCGCCATGAGGAATATCCCCTCCAGTAGTCCCGTGACTTACCAGCCCGGCCGGGCTGTGTCCGCTTGGTCAAACAAGCAGCCTGGCGGTCGTGATGGTGCCGCCGAAGCTCAATACTTAGTTTTCCTTGCTTACGCTCCATTATCCCGTAATTACGCCCGTGTAGCTAATCGATGGATATTTTGTGGTCCGCGCGAATCCGGGAATTCCCGCAGCCAAAGGTGTTCCGCGTCACGGCGGATAGTCGCCCCCGCCGGGCAGCGGGGCCCAGGCCCAGAGCCACACCACCCAGACAATCTGCAGCAGCAAAAACATCACCACAACCGTTCCCCGGTAGGCGCGCGAGCGGGAAACAAACGCGGCGCCGAGGGCCAGCGGAAACAGCGGCAGGAGCATCCGGAAGGTACTGGTTTGCGGGTGCAGGAACACCAGCAGGTAGCCCACGTAACAAACACACCACAGCCTCATCTCGGTGCCCAGGGCCACCACCGGCCGGGACATCATCAGCAGGACGAAGACGGCTACGAACACAAACGGCGCCAGCAGCCCCAGGACGGGCCCGAACAACTGGACGCCCGTGTCGAACCAGGGCTTGAACGGCACCAGGTCCTGCCCGCGCCACACGGTTTCAGTTTTGGTGTACGCCTCAATGTCGCCAGTGACGGCCCAGGCGTATGCGGGCCACAACAGCGCGCCGATCCCGCTGGCCGCAGTCAGAACCGCCAGCGACCACAGCTGGCCGGCGGTGTGCGGCGGAGCGGCAGGGGCGGCCGCGGCAGGAGCGGGCACGGCCGCCTGGCCGGAGGCGGACGGCCGGCCCCGGAAGAGGGCGACGGCGCCCGGGTAGGCCCGGTACAGGAAGAGCAGCCCCACCATGGCCGCAAACGGAACTCCGGTGGGCCGGGAGAGGCACATCAGCAGCACCACCGGTACGGCCCAGAGGTAGCGCCGGCGGAGGACCAGCAGCAGGGCGCCAGCCAGCAGCAACAGGTTAAGTGACTCCGCGTAGGGGACCTGCAGGACCGGCGAGATGGGGAAGGAGCAGAGGAATACCGTGCCCCAGAGCGCGGTGCGGTGGGTGGCTTTCTGCCGGAAAAGCCGGTAAACCACAAACGAGGCGGCCAGGCCGGAGAGCATGGCGATGATCGTCAGGGCGGATGCCGGCGCGATGCCGGTCAGTCCGGCCAGAATCCGGCCCAGCAGCGGGAAGAGCGGGTAGAAGGCCCACGCGTTTTCCTGCACGTTGCCGGCAGCGTCGGTGGGCAGCTCGGCGGGGTAGCCGTGCTGCAGGGCCTCCCCGTACCAGCGGGCGTCCCAAATGTTGATGAAGTTCCAGTAATCGGGCTTAGCCGGGAACCACGGGTTCACGCCCTGGTGCAGCGCCGCCGCCATAAAGATGCAGGCGCTGACCAGCCGGGCGGCAATGTAGAGGCCGCCCACCTGCAGCCACCAGGGCCAGCGCGCGGCGCGGCCGGCGCCGGCGGAGATCCTGCGCCACACGGCTGTGTTCAGGCCCTCCTGCACCACCGGCGTCACGGGGCCGGGTCCGGGGCGCTTTTCGCCTCAACGGCCGGCTGCGGGTTTTCCGGGCGTGCGGGCGCCTGGCCGTCCCGGAGGGCCGTGATTTCACGGTCTTTCCGGGCGATCTGGTCGCGCAGTTCGTCAAGGACCTGGTCCACCTGGTCCATCCGGTAGCCCCTCACACCCACGGCGAACCGAATCCGGTCGATGTCGGCCGGTTCGGCCCGCTCGGGCAGGAGCACCGCCGGCAGCGACGCCACCGGCTCGTCGAACCCGTCGTTGAAGGGTTGTTCGCCGCTGCTGCGGCGAAGGACCCGCTGCACCAGATCGGTGCCGAGGAGGATGGCGACGGCGACCAGCACGACCGCCACAAAGACCAGGAAGAAGCTCACAGCTCCATCGTGCCAGACGCGGCTGGGCCGCAGGCTCAGGCCCGCGGGCCGTCGCCGGTGCCGGTGCCGCCGGTCGCCGGGTTGTTCCCGTTCGGATTACGGTGGCGTGCGGCGCCTTCGACGATGAGTTCGACGGCGAGCGCCGGGTCATCGACCACCTGGACGAGGTCGAGGTCCACTTCGGACACCATGCCCTCGGCGACCAGGGTGGTTTGGATCCAGTCCAGCATCGGGCTCCAGAACGCGGTGCCGATCAGCACGATCGGGAAGGACGTGACCTTCCGGGTCTGCACCAGGACCATGGCCTCAAACAGCTCGTCGAGGGTGCCGAGGCCGCCGGGGAGCACGATAAACCCCTGCGCGTACTTCACGAACATGGTCTTCCGCGCGAAGAAGTACCGGAAGTTGATGCCCAGGTCCACCCACTGGTTCATGCCCTGCTCGAAGGGCAGTTCGATCCCGAGGCCGACGGATACCCCGTTGCCCTGGACGGCGCCTTTGTTCGCGGCCTCCATGGAACCCGGACCGCCCCCGGTGATGACTGCCAGCCCGGCTTCGGCAAGCTTGCGTCCGACGTCGACGGCCAGCTCGTAGTTGGGGCTGCCGGGCTTTGTCCGCGCGGAGCCGAAGACGCTGACTGCCGATCCGAGGTCGGCGAGGGCGCCGAAGCCTTCGACGAATTCACTCTGGATCCTCAGCACCCGCCACGGGTCGGTGTGCACAAACTGGCCCGGTCCTTTGGTGTCCAGCAGCGTCTGGTCGGACATCGTGACCCGCGCAGCCTTGCGCCGCAGTTCCAGCGGGCCCTTATGGCGGATGCCGTTGGGCGGCGGGACGTCCCGCCGTCCGGAACCGGCGTTTCCTGCGGGGTTCTGGCCCTCAGCGGGCTGCGGTTCGGTACTCATCCCCATAGGCTAGCGCGGATCGGAGCCCCGGCCGCAGCGGCGCGTCGGACCCCCGGAAGCGGCCGCAGGGAGCCTGACCTGCGGGTATCTCTTGGATCACGATGTGGACCATCTCCGAGTGATTGCGGTCATATTCGGCTAATGTTCGCTAGATTCTTCTTATGACTACTCAAGCGCCGGGCGATGCCCTTGTCTCCCTGAATGCCGTCAACAAGCATTACGGCCAGCTGCACGTCCTCAAGGACATCAACCTCAGCGTCCGCAAGGGCGAGGTGGTTGTTGTCATTGGCCCGTCGGGCTCCGGCAAGTCAACGCTCTGCCGTGCCATCAACCGTCTCGAGACCATCGACGACGGCGTGATCAAGATCGATGGCAAGGAACTTCCCGCTGAAGGGAAGGCACTCGCCAAGCTGCGCGCCGACGTCGGTATGGTCTTCCAGTCCTTCAACCTGTTTGCCCACAAGACCATCCTCGAAAACGTCACCCTCGGACCGATCAAGGTCAAGGGGGTGTCCAAGGCGGAGGCGGACAAGGACGCCATGGCCCTGCTGGAGCGCGTCGGCGTCGGGCAGCAGGCACCGAAGCTGCCGGCGCAGCTCTCCGGCGGGCAGCAGCAACGCGTGGCGATTGCCCGGGCGCTGGCCATGAAGCCGAAGGTGATGCTCTTCGACGAGCCCACCTCCGCGCTGGACCCGGAAATGATCAACGAGGTCCTCGACGTCATGGTCCAGCTCGCCAAAGAAGGCATGACCATGATTGTGGTGACCCACGAGATGGGCTTCGCCCGCAAGGCCGCGGACCGTGTGGTCTTTATGGCGGACGGCCAGATCGTCGAGGACGCGACGCCCGAGGAATTCTTCACCAACCCGAAGAGCAGCCGCGCCAAGGACTTCCTGTCCAAGCTCCTGACGCACTAGAAAACCACCAGGTATTTGTCTCTGGCCGCCCCACGGCGGCCGTCCAATGAAAGGTATCCGATGAAGAACTTCTTTACCCGGAAGAAGCCGATGCTGGTCGCAGCTACTGCGGCACTGGCTCTTTCCCTCAGCGCCTGCGGCGGCACCGGTGGCGGCGCGGCTCCGGCCAACTCCGAGCCCGCCCCGTACAAGGTCGCGGACAACGTCACGCTCACGGGCAGCCCCACTTACGACGCCGTTAAGTCCAGCGGCAAGCTGCGGGTCGGCGTCAAGCAGGACCAGCCCGGCCTTGGCTTCAAAGATGCGGCCACGGGCGAGTTCACCGGCTTCGACATCGAGATCGCCAAGTGGATCGCGGCATCGATGGGCATCAGCAAGGACAAGATCGAGTTCAAGCCGATCCCCTCCGCCAACCGCGAGTCGGCCATCACCAACGGTGACATCGACTACTACGTGGGCACCTACTCCATCACGGACAAGCGCAAGAAGCTGATCGACTTCGCTGGCCCGTACTTCGTGACCGGCCAGGGCCTGCTCGTGAAGAAGGACAACTCCTCGATCAACAGCGAGAAGGACATCTCGGGCAAGATCGTCTGCTCGGCCACCGGTTCCACGCCGATCCAGAACATCAAGGCGAACTTCCCCAACACCAAGACCACCGAGTTCGACACGTACTCGCAGTGCGTCGAGGCGCTCAAGAGCGGCCAGGTTGACGCCGTCACCACCGACCAGGCCATCCTCCTCGGCTACGCCGCCCAGGACCCGGACAACCTGAAGGTCGTCGGCGAGCCGTTCACCACCGAGAAGTACGGTGTCGGCCTGAAGAAGGGTGACACCGCCCTGCGCCAGTTCATCAACAAGATGTTCACCGACGGCGGTTCCGTGTGGCAGAAGCTTTACGACCAGTCGCTCGGCCAGTCCGGCACCAAGGTCAAGCAGCCCGCAGTAGATAACTACTAAACCGATGTTGAGGGGGCGGCCGAAGGGCCGCCCCCTCCGCACCTGCTGAAAGCGACGATTCTGTGAATACGCTGCTGGACAATTCGGACCTCTTCATCACGGGGTTCCGGAACACACTGATACTTTTCTTCTTTTCCGCGATCTTCGCCCTCATTCTTGGCACCATCGTCGCGACCCTGCGTGTCTCGCCGGTTCCCGCGATGCGCGCGGCCGCGACGCTGTACGTGAACGTGGTGCGCAATACGCCGCTGACCCTGGTGTTGTTCTTCTTCGCGCTCGGGTACCCGAAGCTCGGGCTCGTCCCCATCGACTTCACAACGGCGGCCATCATCGGCCTGAGCCTCTACACCGCCACCTATGTGGCCGAGGCGGTCCGGTCGGGCATCAACACCGTCCCCGTGGGCCAGGCTGAAGCGGCCCGGGCCATCGGACTCCCCTTCGCCCAGACGCTCACCCTGGTGATCCTGCCGCAGGCGTTCCGCGCCGTCATCCCGCCGATGTTCAGCGTGTTTATCGCGCTGCTCAAGAACACAACGGTTGCTGCAGGCTTCTCGGTCTTTGAGGCCGGCGCGATCCGTGCCAACCTCTCCGAACGCGGCGAACCCGCCATGGTGGGCCTCCTGTGGGTGGCCCTGGTGTTCGTGATCCTCGTTTTCATCCTTTCCGCGCTGCAGCGAAAGCTTGAACTGAAGTGGAAGGTTGCCCGATGAGTTCTGTCCTCTTTGACGCCCCCGGGCCCAAGGCCCGCTCGCGGTACCGGATCTTCGGGGTAATCACTGCCCTGGTGATCCTGCTGATCGTGGGCTTTATCGTTTTGAGGTTTGCCCAGAGCGGCCAGTTTGATGCCAAGAAGTGGCAGCTCTTTACGTTCCCGCTGGTGCAGCAGACCATCGGCCAGGCGGTCGGGGCCACCCTGGCCGCCTTCGGCACGGCCGCGGTCCTGAGCCTGATCCTGGGCATCCTGCTGGCTTTCGGGCGCCTCTCCGACCGCCGCTGGATCAGCGCACCGTGCTACGGCTTCACGGAACTCTTCCGTGCCGTGCCGCTGCTGATCCTGATGATGATCTTCTACTACGGCCTGCCGACGGTTGGGGTGCAGGGCATCACGCCGTTCACCGCCGTCGTCGCCGGCCTGGTGCTCTACAACGGTTCTGTGCTGGCCGAGGTTTTCCGGGCCGGCATCGAGTCGCTGCCCCGCGGCCAGAGCGAGGCCGGCTACGCCATCGGGCTGCCCAAGAGCAAGGTCATGACCAGCATCCTGCTCCCCCAGGCGGTCCGTTCCATGCTCCCGGTGATCATTTCGCAGCTTGTGGTGATCCTGAAGGACACCGCACTCGGGTTCATCGTGACGTACAACGAGATCCTGTTCCAGGCCAAGTTCTTCGGCAGCCAGATCCAGTACGGTTCGCCGATCATCCCGGCGGCGATCGTCGCTGCCGTCCTGTATGTCGGCATGTGCCTGATCCTGGCCGCGATCGCCAAGTGGCTGGAGCGCCGGCTGTCCCGGAAGCCCGGTGCGGCTGTCACTCCGGCGGCCAGCGTGCCCGCGGAAGTGTAGCGAACCGACCACGGCGCCCAGCGCCGGAAACGGGAACGGCCCGGAACCTTGCGGTTCCGGGCCGTTCGTTTTAAGCGCGGTGTGTCACCGCACGCCAAGCCAGCTCCGCAGCGCGCGCAGGCATTCGCGGATCGCATCGGCGTGGACGTGCTCGTCGTCCTTGTGCGCCAGCAGCGCATCACCCGGACCGAAGTTCACCGCCGGGACGCCCAGTTCGCTGAAACGCGCGACGTCGGTCCAGCCGTATTTGGGCTTCGGCTCGGCACCGACGGCGGCGACGAAGGACGCAGCAGCCGGGTGGTTCAGCCCCGGCCGGGCACCGGCGGCGCCGTCGGTGCGGACCAGGTCGAACCCGGCCAGCAGTTCACGGACGTGCTCCTCGGCCTGGTCGGGGGTCTTGTCCGGGGCGAAGCGGTAATTGATTTCCACCACGCAGCGGTCCGGGATGACGTTGCCGGCCGTTCCGCCGTGCACCCGCACGGCGTTCAGGCTCTCGCGGTAGTCCAGGCCGTCGACGGCGACGGTGCGGGGCTCGTACGCGGCCAGCCGTGACAGGATGGGCGCTGCGGCGTGGATGGCGTTGCTGCCCATCCAGGCGCGGGCCGAGTGGGCGGCCTCGCCGACGGTGGTCGCCTCAAACCGGATGGTGCCGTTGCAGCCGCCCTCGACCGTTCCGTCGGTGGGTTCCAGGAGGATCGCGAAATCGCCTTCGAGCAGGCCGCCGTGGTTGCGGACCAGCCGTCCGAGGCCGCTCTTGACCCCCTCGACTTCCTCGTGGTCGTAAAAGACGAAAGTGACGTCCTTGTTCGGCTCCGCGCCGTCGAACAGGCCCGCGGCCAGGGCCAGCTGCACCGCGACGCCGCTCTTCATGTCGGTGGCACCGCGCCCGTAGAGGACCCCCTCCCCCGGCGAACCGGATGGCCAGTACGAGGGAACGGTGCCCAGGGCGCCCTCGGTGGACGGCAGCGGGACCGTGTCAAGGTGCCCGGCGAGGATGACCCGCTCCGCCCGGCCCAGGTTGGTGCGGGCAACCATGGCATCGCCGTCGCGGGTCACCTCGAGTTGCGGAATGGCGCGCAAGGCGTGCTCAACGGCGTCGGCCAGCCGCCCTTCCTCACCGGAGACACTGAAAATGTCGATGATATCCGCGGTCAGCAGGGCTACGTCCTGGCGAAGGTCCAGGCGGGCGGGGGCAGTATGCTCAGTCACCGTTCCACTGTATCCGCCCGCCCGCCCGTCACAGGTTTCCGGCAGCGCAGGGGCCGTCTATAGACTTAACCCCATGACTGAAACCCCTGCTGCCGCTGTGCCCGCCGACGCCCGCTCCGCCTACGGTTACGGCGTCGCCACCATCGCCACCCGCAACGGCGAGGCCACGGTCCTGGACGTCTGGTTCCCGGCGCCGGCCCTCGGCACGGCCGCGGACAACCTGCGGGACGTCGCCAACGCGGACCAGTCACTGCTCGACATCGCCGCGGCGGGCGACGACGCCGACCGCGGCACCGAACAGAAAGTGGTCTTCGCGCAGATCAACCTCGATGAGGCGCCGGCGGACACGGCGGACGCCTACCTGCGCCTGCACCTGCTCTCGCACCGCCTGGTCCGGCCCAACAGCATCAACCTGGACGGGATCTTCGGCAAGCTGCCGAACGTGGTGTGGACCAACTTCGGTCCCGCCGCCGTCGAGGACTTCGAACTGACCCGTGCGCGGCTGCGCAAGCGCGGCGCCGTGACCGTGTACGGGGTGGACAAGTTCCCGCGGATGGTCGACTACGTTATCCCCTCCGGTGTCCGGATCGCCGACGCCGACCGTGTCCGGCTCGGCGCGCACCTGGCCGAAGGCACCACGGTGATGCACGAAGGCTTCGTGAACTTCAATGCCGGCACGCTGGGCACCTCCATGGTCGAGGGGCGCATCTCCGCCGGTGTGGTGGCCGGCGACGGCTCCGACGTCGGCGGCGGCGCGTCGATCATGGGCACCCTGTCCGGCGGCGGCAAGGAGAAGATCTCGCTGGGCGAGCGCGTCCTGCTCGGCGCCAACTCCGGCGTCGGCATCAGCATCGGCGACGATTCGGTGATCGAGGCCGGCCTTTACGTCACCGCCGGCACCCGGGTGCGCGTGGTCGGCCCGAAGGACGACGACGGCGAGGACACCAGCCGGATCGTCAAGGCCGTGGAACTCTCCGGCGTCCCTAACCTGCTGTTCCGCCGCAACTCCTCCAGCGGCGAGGTGGAGGTCCTGCCGCGCAAGGGGCAGACCGTGGAACTCAACGAGGCCCTGCACACCAACTAGGCTGGTTCCGAGAACTGACCGGCGCAAGTATGGACCGGCCCTGACGGGCCCGAGGGAGTAACAGACGTGGCACGCAGAGGTCGCTGGCGCCGTCGGATCGTGCTGCTGCTGGCCCTGGCCATGGTGGCGGGCGCCGTCTACACGGCGGTGGGATTCCTGCAGCGCTCCGACACCCTGGTCACTGAACGGTGCACCGCGACAGGCGCCGGCGGTGAAGACCTGGCCACCGACCAGGCTGCCAACGCCTCCCTCATCAGTGCCGTCGCGGTCCGGCGCGGCCTGCCGGCCCGCGCCGCCAGCATCGCGCTGGCCACGTCCATGCAGGAATCGAAACTGCGCAACATCGGCCACGGCGATCAGGCCGGCCCGGATTCCCGGGGATTGTTCCAGCAACGGCCCTCGCAAGGCTGGGGCACCGAGCAACAGGTGATGGACCCGTTCCATGCCACGAATGCCTTC
The DNA here is from genome assembly GCF_056394165.1 of Arthrobacter sp. 10T416. Taxonomy (NCBI): domain Bacteria; kingdom Bacillati; phylum Actinomycetota; class Actinomycetes; order Micrococcales; family Micrococcaceae; genus Arthrobacter; species Arthrobacter sp. 10T416. Next base: position 261,291 of record NZ_JBFTHI010000002.1, read on the forward strand.
TACGACGCGCTCGAAAAGGTCCCGGGCTACGAAGTGATTCCGATTACCGAGGCTGCCCAGCGGGTCCAGCGTTCGGCGTATCCAGGGGCCTACGCGCAGCATGAGCCGATGGCGCGGGCGTTTGCCTCCTCCCTGACCGGCTACACGCCCCAGGGACTCGACTGCACGCTGCGCACGCCGGACGCCGCCGGGAACGCCGGACTGGTCCGGCAGCGGCTCGTCTCAGCGTTCGGGGCCGTGCCCGCAGCCGCGTCCGGCCGGACCGTGACTGTCCAGGCCCGGGACAACACGGCGTGGGCGGTGGCCCAGTGGGCGGTCGCGAACGCCAAGGCCCTGTCCATCTCCGAGGTGCACGTCGATGGCAAGAGCTGGAACAGGATGTCCCACAACGGCTGGCAGTCCGCCGATGGTCCCGCCGGGACAGTGACCATCACGATGGCCGAGAAGCCAGCAGCGTAGTCCCTGCAGGGGGCGCAGACCAGCAGGTTCAGACCAGCAGGTCCACCACGGGCTGGACGTAACTGCGGAACAGTTCCGGTTCGGACAACAGCGCCGAACTCATGATGATCTTGTCCGGCTCGAGGTACCACGCCCGCGGCTCGGCGAGCGGAAGTTCGATGATGGTCAGGTCGAAATCACGCGCGGCCCGGCCGACTTCCAAGAGCCGGTCATCCACCAGGTCGGCCAGCAGTTGCGTGGCTCCGCTGGCGTCGCGCTCCGCTTCCAGCGCCAGGTACTCGCCGCGGCGTTCCCGCGCCCAACTGAGGGCCGCACCGAAATGCGCCTGGAGCACCCGCCGGAGCGCCGGGGAATTGCCGAACGCGCCGAAGCTGGGCGGACCCAGTTCGGGTTCCATCTCCGGGTGGGCTTTCAGGAGCTGCGCCCACCACGCCTCCCACTCGGTCTTCAGCGCGGGCATGCCGCCGACTTCGTCGATGAGGTGGGTGTGGTCCGAGGAGCGGATCTTCGGCGCGACGTGCGAGAGTGTCGGCTGGCCCGCAGTGTCCAGGCCGGCGGCGTCCCGGACGTAAAGCGCAATCAGCATCGGCCCCGAGGTGTCCATGGTGATCCGCCAGCCGGGACCGCCTGTGTGGTGCATCCGATTGCCTCCCTTGGCATGACGTACTTTCCCAGTCTATTCCTGAAGCTGGCGCAGGTTAATGGGCGGTGGTGCCGCTGCCCAGACTCGCCAGGTGGGCGTCCAGGACATCGTGGCACATTTCCGCTGTCATCCATTCGGGCTGCAGCAGCGCGTGCATGGTCAGGCCGTCCAGGGTGGCCAGCAGGCGTTCCGCCTCGGTGACCAGGCGCTGGCGCCCGGCGTCGTCCGCACCGCCGTCGTCCGCGGTGAGGTCCATCATCAGCCGGCCGACGACGGCGGCCACCGTCCGGTGGCTGCGGTCCGCTTCGGCGGCGAGGAAGGGCCGGGTCCGGGCCGCGTTCTTGAAGGCCATCCACACGCAGGCGTCGACGGCGCGGTCCTCGTCGAGCGGGAGCAGTTCCGACAGCAGGGTCAGCACCGCGGTGCGGTGCTCCGCCGAGCCGGGGGCCTCGGCTGCCAGCCGGGTCTCGGCGGCGTCGAGCCGTCCGGCGATCCGGTCGATCACCACCCCGAAGGAGTGGGCCAGGAGCTCGTCGCTGCTGGCGAAGTAGTGCCGCACGGAGCCGACGGCCAGGTCGGCCTCGTCGGCCACTTCGCGGAGGGAGGCCCGTTCCAGGCCGTCGGCCGCGATGATCCTGAAGACGGCTTCGACAACTTCCTGGCGCCGCAAAGCAGCGTCGACAAATTTGGGCATTGCTCTTTTTTAGCACGGATGTGTCCGCTCAACGGCGTCCCACGCCGGTCACACCAGTAACTCCAGCAACATCCGGGAACGACGCCGGCCGCGCCCCCGGGTGGGGTGCGCGGCCGGTGTCGTTTGTCAGTCTGTGCCTAGCGGGACGGGTAGTTCCGCTCCGGCTCTCCCGTGTAGAGCTGCCGCGGGCGGCCGATCTTGGTGTTCGGGTCGCTGATCATTTCACGCCACTGGGCGATCCAGCCCGGCAGGCGCCCGATAGCGAACAGCACGGTGAACATCTTCTCCGGGAAGCCCATGGCCTTGTAGATCAGGCCGGTGTAGAAGTCGACGTTCGGGTAGAGCTTGCGCTCGATGAAGTAGTCGTCCTGCAGCGCCTTCTCTTCGAGGCGGAGCGCGATGTCCAGGAGCTCGTCGTTGCCGCCGAGCTTGGTGAGGATCTCGTGGGCCGTGGCTTTGACGATCTTGGCGCGGGGGTCGTAGTTCTTGTAGACCCGGTGGCCGAAGCCCATCAGGCGGACGCCGTCTTCCTTGTTCTTGACCTTCTCCATGTAGTCCTCGGGCTTGATGCCGTCGGCCTGGATCTGGCGGAGCATCTTGAGCACGGCCTCGTTGGCGCCGCCGTGGGCCGGGCCGAAGAGGGCGTTGATGCCGGCCGAGACGGAGGCGAAGAGGTTGGCGTTCGAGGAGCCGACCAGCCGCACCGTGGAGGTGGAGCAGTTCTGCTCGTGGTCCGCGTGCAGGATCAGCAGCAGGTCCAGGGCCTTGGCGACCACCGGGTCCACCTCGTACTGCTCGGCCGGCAGGCCGAAGCTCAGGCGCAGGAAGTTCTCCACCAGGTTGTGCGAGTTGTCCGGGTACAGCATCGGCTGGCCGACGGACTTCTTCAGGGCGTAGGCGGCGATGACGGGCATCTTGGCCAGCAGCCGGTAGGTGGAAACCTCAACCTGCTCGGCGTTGAAGGGGTCCAGCGAGTCCTGGTAGAACGTGGACAGTGCGGACACGGCCGAGGACAGCACCGGCATGGGGTGGGCGTCGCGCGGGAAGCCGCTGAAGAAGCCCTTGAGCTCCTCGTGCAGCAGGGTGTGGTGGCGGATCCGCTGGTCGAACGCTTCCAGCTCGGCAGGCGTCGGCAGGTTGCCGTAGATCAGCAGGTAGGAAACTTCCAGGAAGCTGGAGTGCTGGGCGAGCTGCTCGATCGGGTAGCCCCGGTAGCGCAGGATGCCGGCGTCGCCGTCGATGTAGGTGATGGCGGAGGTGGTGGCCGCGGTGTTCATGAAACCGGGGTCAAAGGCGACAGCGCCGGTCTGCTTCAGCAGCTTGGAAACGTCGTAGCCTTCGTTTCCTTCAACAACCTTGATGCGCGGGAGCTCGAGCTCCCCGCCTGCATGACGCAGGGTTGCGCTGGTGGTCTCAGTCATGGATTCTCCTCATGAGGCGTCTGGGCCCCTGTTGAAAGCTTGATCCAACATCTGGTGGAGCGGCCCACGGAACCTGTATCGGGACACGGATTCCAACGGCTGCGCTGCCTTCTTGTGGAAAGCCACCATTGATAGTCAGTTAAAAACTACCGTCAGTTCGCGGGTGGCACTAATCCGGGACGCCGCCAAAGCGACCAAATCGCGCATCTTGTGGCCCGCGTCACAGCATTGTTACGGTCCCGTAGCCAGACGTTCGACGGCGGCGTCGATTCGTTCGTCCGAGGCAGTGAGCGCCACCCGGATGAAGCCGTTTCCGGCGTCGCCGTAAAACACACCGGGGCCGACGACGATCCCGCGGTCCGCGAGCCGGCCCACGGTGTCCCAGGTCGGTTCCCCGGCCGTGGCCCAGAGGTAGAGTCCGGCGCGGGATTCGTGAATGGCCAGGCCGAAACGTTCCAGCGCCGGGACGATCCGCTCGCGGCGTCCCCGGTACAGGTCCTTCTGGGCCTGGACGTGCGCGTCGTCGCCGAGGGCCACCCGCATGGCCTCCTGGACGGGGTAGGGGACGATCATGCCTGCGTGCTTGCGGCTGTTCACCAGGTTGGCCATGATAGCGCCGTCCCCGGCAACAAAAGCGGCCCGGTAGCCGGCGAGGTTGGACTGTTTGCTCAACGAATAGACCGCCAGCAGGCCCTCGTGGGAGTCCCCGGCCACGCGGGGGTCCAGGATGCTGGGGACGGGCTGCCCGCCGCGTTGGAGGTCCCACTCCCCCCAGCCGAGTTCCGCGTAGCACTCGTCCGAGGCAACCACGGCGCCGATCTCCCGGGCCTGGTCGACGATCCGCTTCAGGGATTCGGCGTCGCGCACACTGCCGGTGGGGTTGGCCGGGGAGTTAACCCAGATGAGCCGGACCCGGGACCTGGTGCCGGCGTCGAGCTCATCAAGGTCATCGGCGGCCACATGCTCGGCGCCGGTGAAGGTGGCCCCGATGTCGTAGGTGGGGTACGCGACGGTCGGCCGGACCACGACGTCGCCCGGCTTGAGCCCGAGCAGGAACGGCAGCCAGGCCACCAGTTCCTTGGACCCAACAGTGGGCATCACGTTGGCCGGGTCCAGCCCGGGGACGCCGCGGCGCCGGTCAAACCAGTCCGCGATGGCCTGGCGCAGCGCCGGCGTCCCGTGCACCGTGGGGTAGCCGGGGGCGTTGGAGGCCGCGCGGAGCGCCTCCTGCACCAGTGCCGGGGTGTCGTCCACCGGGGTGCCGATGGAGAGATTCGCGACGCCCCCGGGGTGCTCGGCGGCCCGCGCAAGATACGGGGCCATGGCTTCCCACGGGTAGTCGGGCAGGCTGAGTCCGAAGCTGCGCACCGCAGAAGTCACCGGCGCCGTCCTAGTTGTCTTGGTTCTGCGGGGGCAGGGCGGCGATCATGGCGTGGTCGGTGTGGGTGTTGCCGATCTTGGCGGCGCCGCCCGGCGAGCCGAGCACGTCGAAGAACTCGACGTTGGCCTTGTAGTAATCGGCCCATTCCTCGGGGGTGTCGTCCTCGTAGTAGATCGCCTCGACGGGGCAGACCGGCTCGCAGGCGCCGCAGTCCACGCACTCGTCCGGGTGGATGTACAGGGAACGCTCGCCCTCATAGATGCAGTCGACGGGGCATTCTTCGATACATGCCTTGTCTTTGACATCTACACACGGCTGCGCGATTACGTACGTCACGTCCCTGGCCTCTCCACGTTGGTTCCGGCGTCCCGCCGGATCTTGCTCCCGGCCTGAGCGCCGGGCTGCTGACTTCTGAGCCTATTATCTCCCAGCCTGATCCCGCGAACCTAGCCGGGCGTCACAGAGCCGGTGCGTCCTACTATGAACGGGTGAGTTCACCGATCCCTCCGCCGCAGCAGTTCCTCTCCGACGCGCCCCTGGGCACCCGTGTGGTGGTGCGCTACCGGATCGAGGGCGGCCTCACGGACGCCCTCGGCGACCTCGTGGACCGGACCGGCGACGGCTGCACCGTCCGCACCCGCCGCGCCGACGTCGTCATTCCCCTTTCGCTGGTGGTGGCGGCCAAGGAGGTCCCCCCGGCCCCGCAACCGCGCCCGCGCCCCACTGGACATGCCCATCCCTGACCCCCACCGATGGACATGCCCGTCCCTGGCCCACCCCGCGGGACATGCCCAACCTTCGCGCCACCCACGACGGGACATGCCCATTTTTCGCCCACCCCGCCGGGCATGCCCATCCCCGGGCGCTACGGATGGACATATAGGCATCATGTCCAACCGCGGTGCGTCAGGACGGACATGCCCATTTTTCAGAACCGTTTCTGACGAGCATGCTCATTCTTCAGAGCTCAGGCGGGATTGGTCGTTTGCCGAAGCGTCTCAGACGGACATGCTCATTGGTCGCGGCCCGGACTGATCCGTAGCTGGGGCCGCCGGTTCAGGCTGCCACGCTGAGCCGGTTCAACGCGTCCCGGACCATGGCGATGAATTCTTCCGGGCGGTATTTGAGCAAGGGGTAGGTGACCACCAGGGTGGGGACCCCGAGCCGGGTGGTGACGTTCCATCGGCGTCGATCTTCCTCGAAACTCCGCCGGTCCATGTGGAAGCCCGCGCCGTCGGTCTCTATGCCCAGGCGGCCGTCAACCATGAGGTCCAGGTGGCCCATCCCCCGGATGTTCACCTGCGACTCAACGTGGAAGCCAGCCCGGCGAAGAGTGAATCGGGCCAGGCACTCAATGACTGACTGGGACTGCGGGACAATGGCCGCGGCGATGGCGCGCTCCCGGGCGTCGTTCCGGCCGGCCAAACGTAGCCGAAGCGATGACAATGGCAGTCCCTTGATGGCGACCGCCGATTCCGCAATCACGAGCCCGTCCAGTTCAGGCAGGCAGCGCAGGCTTTGAACCACCGTATCGAGCAGGGTGGGCGGCGCCACGGCGCGGTGGCAGACAAAACCCGGGTAGCTGCGGCTGTGGGTCAGGCCGACGTGGGGTTGTTGGGGCATATCCAGCACCCATAGGCCGCCGAAATGGGCCGCACTGACGCAGGCCGGTTCGGCGGGCAGGGAGCGGATGGAGACCAGCACCGGATCCGCGTCCGGCAGTGCATAGACGCCACGGGCCACCCGGGTGACTGCCCCGTCGGCCAGCGCTGTCCGAAGCTGGAAGCCCGAAACGCCCGCCGCCGCGAGGTGCTTGGCGCGGGCGACGCCGTCGAACGTGGACATGACTTCATTGATTTTCACCATGCGCCCATGGTTACGACCAGGTCTGGCCTAGGACAGCCCCGTAAGGCGCTATGTGCACAAACCCGGGTCCGGTCCCAGCGCCCGGAAATGGACATGTCCGTCGGCGGCGCCGGACATGTCCAACGCCCTCCCTGACCAATGGACATAGTGCATATATGTCCACCCTTTGAGCCGACCAATGAGCATGTCCGTCCGGGGTGCTCGGCAGGAGCGGGCATGCTCGATTCCTGGCACGAAAAATGGGCATGTCCGTCCAGGGGACCAGAAGCGGCGCATGTCCATCCGGGCGGGGGGCGAGGGGCGGGCATGCCCAAATCCGGGCACAGCAAATGGACATGCTCATCCGGGTGCACGAAGGATGGGCATGTCCGTCGGAGGGGAAGCCGCCCTACCTCCGCGCCCGGGCGTAGCGGCGGCACCAGATGAGCATGCCCACTGTTACCACGCCAATGCCGAAGATCCACAGGTTTCCGGGAAGGTCTCCGATGATCAGCCGCTTGCCCGCCTCCAGGGTGGCCCACCACCCGGCCAAGGCGTAGCATCCTGCCCCGCAGACAGCGGCCGGAACGACCGAACGGAAGGCCGCTCCGAGCCACAGCTCCACCGACGCCAGCAGCACCAGCGCGGCGAGCACACCCCAGGGCAGTTCAACCCCGGCGAGGGACAGGCTCTGGCGGTGCAGTACGGTCCCGGCCAGGGCAGCAAAAAGAGCTGCCGGCAGGGCGGCGGCAATACCGCCTGCCCTGCCGGCAGCTCTCTTAGTCACGTCTCAGCCGAGGCCCGAGGACCGGGATCAGACCTTGGCGCGGGCGCGGTTGGCCTTGGCACGCTCGTTGGTGTCCAGGATGACCTTACGGATGCGGATGGCGTCCGGGGTGACCTCCACGCACTCGTCCTCGCGGGCGAATTCCAGGGACTCTTCGAGGGTCAGGTCGCGCGGCGGCGTCAGGTTCTCGAAGGTGTCGGAGGAAGCGGCACGCATGTTGGTGAGCTTCTTTTCCTTGGTGATGTTCACGTCCATGTCGTCGGCGCGGGAGTTCTCGCCGACGATCATGCCCTCGTACACCTCGGAGGTGGGCTTGACGAAGAAGGAGCCACGTTCCTGCAGGTTGATCATCGCGAACGGCGTCACAACACCGGCGCGGTCGGCGATCATCGAACCGTTGGTGCGGTACTCGATCGGGCCGGCCCACGGCTCGTAGCCCTCGGAGATCGAAGCGGCAATGCCGGCGCCGCGGGTGTCCGTGAGGAACCGGGTGCGGAAGCCGATCAGGCCACGGGCCGGAACGATGAATTCCATGCGGCACCAGCCGGTGCCGTGGTTGGCCATGTTGGTCATGCGGCCCTTGCGGGCTGCCATGAGCTGGGTGACGGCGCCGAGGTACTCTTCCGGCACGTCGATGGTCATGTGCTCCATCGGCTCGTGGACCTTGCCGTCGACCACCTTGGTGACAACCTGCGGCTTGCCCACGGTCAGCTCGAAGCCTTCGCGGCGCATCTGCTCAACGAGGATGGCCAGCGCGAGCTCGCCACGGCCCTGGACTTCCCAAGCGTCGGGACGCTCGGTGGGAAGAACCTTGATCGAGACGTTACCGATCAGTTCCTTGTCGAGGCGGTCCTTGACCTGGCGGGCGGTGACCTTCGCGCCCTTGACCTTGCCGGCCAGCGGCGAGGTGTTGATACCGATGGTCATGGAGATCGCGGGATCGTCCACGGTGATCAGCGGCAGCGGCTGCGGGTTCTCGGCGTCGGTCAGGGTCTCACCGATGGTGATTTCCTCGATACCGGCGACGGCGACAATCTCGCCCGGGCCGGCGGACTCGGCCGGGACGCGGTCCAGGGCCTTGGTGGCCAGCAGTTCGGTGATCTTGACGTTCTTCAGCTCACCGTTGGCACGCGCCCAGGCCACGGTCTGGCCCTTGCGCAGGGTGCCGTTGTAGATGCGCAGGAGCGCCAGACGGCCCAGGAACGGGGAGGCGTCCAGGTTGGTGACGTGCGCCTGGAGGACACCCTCGGGGTTGTACGTCGGGGCCGGGATGTGCTCGACGATGGTCTTGAAGAGCGGCTCCAGGTCCTCGTTTTCCGGGGGGGTGCCGTCGGCGGGCTGCTCGAGGGAGGCGCGGCCAACCTTGGCGGCGGCGTAGACAACCGGAACCTCGAGGATCTTGTCCAGGTCCAGGTCCGGCACTTCGTCGGCGAGGTCGGAGGCGAGGCCAAGGAGCAGGTCCATGGACTCGTGGACGACTTCCTCGATCCGGGCGTCGGGGCGGTCGGTCTTGTTGACCAGCAGGATCACCGGCAGGTGCGCGGCCAGGGCCTTGCGCAGCACGAAGCGGGTCTGGGGCAGCGGGCCCTCGGAGGCGTCCACGAGGAGGACGACGCCGTCGACCATGGACAGGCCGCGCTCGACCTCTCCGCCGAAGTCGGCGTGGCCGGGGGTGTCGATGACGTTGATGGTGATGGTCTCGCCGTTCGACGACGGGCCGTTGTAGGCAACCGTGGTGTTCTTGGCGAGGATGGTGATGCCCTTTTCGCGTTCCAGGTCACCGGAGTCCATGACGCGGTCTTCGAGGTGGTTGTGCTCGGCAAAGGAGTTGGTCTGCTTGAGCATGGCATCGACCAGGGTGGTCTTGCCGTGGTCAACGTGGGCCACGATCGCGACGTTGCGCAGGTCACTGCGCGATGCAGTGGCTACCGCAGTGTTGGTGGTGGTTTCAGACATGCGTTATTGCTCGATTCAGTGGTGAAGTCAGCTGTTGTATCGCGACATTTCCAACCGGAACGCACGACGGACAAGGCCCTTTGACACAGGGCTCCTTCATCCATTCTAGACGACCGGGCATTTATTGGCCTAAATCCCGGCAGCACCCCTCCCCCGCCCCGTTACCAAATCGTTGACCCGACGGGGGCCCACCGTGACCAATGTCACTGGTTTTCGGCCGGTACATGCCGGATCATTGCTGGAGTACCTACGACCGTGCGGGGAGTCCGACATGCGAAGTGCCCTGAGGATGACCCATGTCATGCCGCCCCTGATCGCCGCCGCCCTCTTTCTTGGCGGCTGTGCCCCGGCACTGGATTCTGCTGCTCCTACCAAGTCCGCCGACCGTGTGAAGGACGTCCCGGTCGCGGCCGTCGCCGGGCCAGGCCAGCCCGCGGCCGCCGGGACGGTCCGCAAGAAGGGCACGGTGGACCCGGCCAGCCTTCCCGCCGGTTCCCTGTACCGCAACCCGGCGAACGGCCGACTGGAAATCATCGTGGAAGACGTTGCCCACACGGCCGTGCTTATTGGTGATTCCCAGTCGGAGCCCACTGACAGCTGGCCCCGGCAGGCCCTCGGCCGGCTGGGCTACCACGTGGTGTTCGGCGGCGGCAGCGGCACCGGATTCGTCGTCGGCAACAGCACCCGCGGCAGCTACATCGACGGCCTGGAAAACGGTGACTGGTACCTGCCCTACGGCACACCGCCCCTGGTGGTCATCGAAGGCGGCGGCAACGATGCCACCCGGGGAGCATCGAATGTTGAGATCGCCGAGCATGCCGAGCGTTTGATCCAGGCCGTGGAAGACCGCTACCCCGACGCCGAAGTGGTTATGGTCGGAACGCTCGCCCGTGGCTCACAGGCCGGCGGCGGGCGCCGTACCGAGGTGGATACGCTGCTGGGTGCCGTGGCCAAGGAATACGGGCTCTCGTTTGTCAGCGTCGGCGACTGGCTCACCCGGTACGGTCTGGCGCAGTACCTGAAGGACGACCGACACCTGAACGCGCAGGGCCACGAGATCGCGGCCGGCGTGCTCACCAAGCGCTTCGAGGCCCTCGGCCTCGGCTAGCAATGCGCCCGGCCCCCGCCGGAACACACGCGAATCAGCCAACTCAACAGCGGCCAACTCAACACCAGCCACCACAGCAACAGCCAACGCAAGAGCCGGCGTCCACCCCAGGGTGGACGCCGGCTCTTGTTGTGGTGCTGCCGTGCGGGGTACCGCTTGGCTAGGCCGAAGCCACCTCGGGGGGAAGCATCAGCTTCGCTCCGGGGATCGCGTTCAGCAGCGCCTTCGTGTAATCCTGCTTCGGCGAGTCGAAGACCTCGTCGGTGGAACCGGTCTCGACCAGCTTGCCCTTCTCCATCACACACACGTGGTCGGCGATCTGCCGGACCACCGCGAGGTCATGGGTAATGAACAGGTAGGTCAGGCCCAGCCGCGACTGCAGGTCGGCGAGCAGGTTCAGCACCTGCGCCTGCACCAGCACGTCCAGGGCGGACACCGCCTCGTCGCAGATGATGACCTCGGGGTCGAGGGCCAGGGCACGGGCGATAGCCACACGCTGGCGCTGGCCGCCGGAGAGCTCGTTCGGGTAGCGCTGCATGGTGGACTGCGGCAGTGCCACCTGGTCCAGCAGTTCCCGGACCTTCTTCTCGCGGCTGGCCTTGTCCCCGATCTTGTGGGTCCGCAGCGGTTCCTCGATGGTCCGGAAGATGTTGTACATCGGGTCGAGGGAACCGTAAGGGTCCTGGAAGATCGGCTGCACCCGGCGCCGGAAGGCGAAGATCTCCTTGCTGTTCAGCGTGGAAGTGTCGACGCCGTCGAACACGATCTTGCCGGAGGTCGGCTGGAGCAGGTTCAGGACCATCTGGGCCACGGTGGACTTGCCGGAACCCGACTCCCCCACGATCGCCGTCGTCGTTCCCCGCTTGACGCTGAAGGACACGTCGTCCACAGCGGTGAAGTCGGTGGAACGGCCGAAGCCGGAGCGCAGCTTGAAGACCTTCTTGAGGTTCTCAATCTGCAGCACCTCGTCGGGCAGGGTCGAGGCAACGACGACGTCCTCGGCGGGTGCCAGCAGGTCATCGGATTCGACGCCGAGTTCCTTGGCAGCCTGGATGCGCCGTGACGCCAGCGACGGCGCCGAGGCAACCAGCCGCTGGGTGTACGGGTGCTGCGGGTTCTGCAGCAGCTCCAGCGACGGACCGGCTTCGACGACCTGGCCGCGGTACATGACCACAACCTTGTCTGCGCGCTCGGCGGCGAGGCCGAGGTCGTGGGTGATGAGCAGGACGGCCGTGCCGAGTTCGGTGGTCATCTTGTCCAGGTGATCCAGGATCTGCCGCTGGACGGTCACGTCCAGGGCCGACGTCGGCTCATCGGCGATGAGCAGGCGCGGCTGGCAGGACAGGCCGATCGCGATCAGGGCACGCTGGCGCATGCCGCCGGAGAACTCGTGCGGGTACTGGTTGGCACGGCGTGAGGCATCTGGCAGCCCGGCTTCGGACAGCACCTTCGCGACGTCGTCGGGGCCGCTGGGCAGCCCGTTCGCCTTCAGCGTTTCGCGGACCTGGTAACCGATCTTCCAGACCGGGTTGAGGTTGGACATCGGGTCCTGCGGCACCATACCGATGCTGTTGCCGCGCAGTTCGATCATCCGCTTCTCCGACGCGTGGGCGATGTCCTCGCCGTCGAAGAAGACATTGCCGGCGGCCACACGGCCGTTGCTGGGCAGCAGGCCGATGGCGGCCAGCGCCGTCGTCGACTTGCCGGAACCGGACTCGCCGACGATGGCGACGGTTTCGCCCGGCATTACGGTGAGGTGGGCGTTGCGGACAGCGTTCACTTCGCCGTTGCTGGTGGTGAAGCTGATCGCCAGGTCCTTGATTTCAAGGAGCGGACGTCCGGCGGCCGCGCCGGCTTCGTGGAATTCGACAGAGGCGTTCATGGCGTCCCCTTTCATCGCTTGCGCGCTTTGGGATCGAGCGCATCGCGCAGGGCGTCGCCCAGCATGATGAAGCTCAGGACCGTGATGGACAGCGCGATGGCCGGCCAGAGCAGGGGCATCGGGTTGGACCGCAGGGAAGCCTGCGCTGCCTGGATGTCATTGCCCCAGGACATCACGCTCGGCGGCAGCCCGATGCCGAGGAACGACAGGGTCGATTCCGCGACGATGAAGGTACCCAGCGAGATGGTGGCGACGACGATGATCGGAGCCAGCGAGTTCGGCATAACGTGGCGCATCAGCGCACCGAACTTCGAAACGCCCAGGGAGCGGGCGGCGGTCACGAAGTCGGCGTTGCGGACCTCGATCACGGCGCCGCGGGTGATACGGGCGATCTGAGGCCAGCCGAATGTCACCAGGATCAGCACCAGCGTCCAGGCCGTGCGGTTGGCACGGAAGACGGGCAGCTGCATCATCACGATGGCGCCGAGGATCAGCGGCAGGGCGAAGAAGATGTCGTTGATGCGGGCCAGGATGGAGTCCACCCAGCCGCCGTAGTAACCGGCAAGCGCGCCCATGATGCCGCCGATGAGCAGGACACCCAGGGTGGTGAAGAGGCCCACGGTCACCGAGGAGCGGGTACCGAAGATCACGCGTGCGTACACGTCGCAGCCCTGCTGGGTGAAGCCCAGCGGGTGCCCGGCGGTCGGTCCGGCGTCGGAGTTGGCCAGCTGGCATGCCTCCGAGGCGGGGTCGATGCCGGAGAAGAGCGAGGGGAAAAGTGACACGGCGACGACGACGAGGATCAGGAAGGCGGAGATCAGGAAGAGCGGCTGCTTGCGCAGGTTCTTCCAGGCCTCGCCCCACAGGCTCAGCGGAGCCTGGTCTTCCTTGACCTTGTCGGTTGCCTGCAGCGGTGTCTCGGAGAAGTCGGCGACGAAGTGCTCGACGTGCCGCTTGGCCGGGGCCGCAGTGCGCTGGTCCGGGGTGATGTTCTCAGGCGTCATAGCGGATCCTTGGGTCAAGCCAGGCGTACAGCAGGTCTACAAGCAGGTTGGACACAACATAGATGAGCACCAGCACCGTCACGATGGAGACGACGGTGGGTCCCTCACCCTGCGTGACGGCCCGGTACAGCCGGTTGCCGACGCCCGGGACGTTGAAGATGCCTTCGGTGACGATGGCACCGCCCATGAGGGCGCCCAGGTCAGCACCGAGGAAGGTGATGACGGGGATCAGCGAGTTGCGCAGGATGTGCACGCGGACCACGCGGAAACGCGACAGGCCCTTGGCGGTGGCGGTGCGGACGTAGTCGGCGTTCATGTTTTCGATGACGCTGGTCCGGGTCAGGCGCAGCACGTAGGCAAAGGAGCCGAGGCCCAGGACGATCGCGGGCAGGATGAGGTCCTGGACCGTGGCGGCCGAGCTGACGGTCGGTTTGGCCCAGCCGAGCTGAACGCCGATGGTGAACTGCAGCACGAAGCCGAGCACGAAGATCGGGATGCCGATGACGATCAGGGAAGCGATCAGGACGGTCGCGTCGAAGAACTTGCCCTTGCGGAGGCCCGCGATCAGCCCGAAGATGATGCCGAAAACGGCTTCGAAGATCAGGGCCATAACGGCGAGGCGGGCCGTCACCGGGAAGACCTCACCCAGCACGGAGGCAATGGGGCGGCCGGAGAAGTCCTGGCCGAGGTCGAACGTGAAGATGCCCTTGAGGTAGAGCAGGTATTGGATCCAGAACGGCTGATCCAGGTGGTACTGCTGCCGGAGCTGGGCCGCGACGGCCTCGTTGACCGGCTTGTCGCCGAAGAGGGCCACGATGGGGTCGCCAGGCAGGCTGAAGACCAGGAAGTACACCAGCAGCGTGGCGCCCAGGAAGACCGGGATCAGCTGCAGGAAACGCTTGAGGATGTAAGTCGCCATTAGCGAACGACACCCCCGTCAGCAGGCATCCCGTGCAAGGATGCGGCGGAGTTGTTCATCAAAGAACCTTTTCATTATGGTGTGCAGCCGGCGCCGGTACGGTCACGGCGGACCGGCTGCGTATCGCACCGGCCGTGGCGGGTGCTTAGAAATAGGGGGAAAGCAAAACAACGGCGAGGGCCCCAATCCAGGCAGCCCCCGCCGTCGTTCAGTTATTACTTGCCAGTGATGTTGTAGTACAGCGGGACGCCGTCCCAGCCGTAGTCAACGTTGGAGACCTTGTCGCTCCAGCCGCCCTGGGCAACCTGGTACCACAGCGGGATGGCCGGAAGGTCGGTCAGGAGGGTTTCCTGAGCCTTGTTCATGGCCTTGTTGCCGTCGGCAACGGAGGAAGCGGCAAGACCTTCAGAGACGGCCTTGTCGAACGCCGGGTTGGCGTAGCGTGCGTCGTTGGAGCCTGCACCGGTCTTGTAGATCGGTCCGAGGAAGTTGTACAGCGACGGGTAGTCGGCCTGCCAGCCGGCGCGGATTGCACCGGTCAGCGTGCCCGCGGTGGCGTCGTTGCGGGCTTCCTTGAAGGTTGCGTACGGCTTGCCCTCAACCTTGATGCCCAGCGTGTTCTTGAGCTGGTTCACAACAGCCTCAACCCATGCCTTGTGGCCGCCCTTGTCGGCGTTGTAGGCGATGGTGAAGGTCTTGTTCGTGTCCCACTTCTGGATGGCGTCAGCCTTGGCCCAAGCGGCCTTGGCCTTGTCGGCGTCGAACTTCAGGTTCTCGGAACCCGGGATCGAGTCGCTGTAGCCGGACAGAACCGGAGCGGTGAAGTCCTTCGCGGGCTGGCGTGCACCGTTGAAGATGACCTTGGTGATTTCGTCGCGGTTGATGGCCATGGAGATGGCCTGGCGGCGGAGCTTGCCGGCTTCACCGCTCCACTCCGGCAGGTATTCCGGAATCGCGATGGTCTGGTTGCCGGCGTACGGCTTGTTGATGGTGCGGTCGCCCAGGTCGCTCTTGAAGTTCTTCAAGGCGCTCGTGGGGATGGTCTGCAGGATGTCCAGGTTGTTGGACAGCAGGTCCTGGTACGCAGCGTCGTCGTTCTGGAAGATCTTGAACGTCACGCCGGCGTTCTTGGCCTTGCGCGGGCCGTTGTAGTCCGGGTTCGGGACGAGCTGGATCTGCACGTTGTGCTGCCAGCCGCCGTCGGCCAGCTTGTACGGGCCGTTGCCGACCGGCTTTTCGCCGAACGCCTTCGGGTCCTTCAGCGCGCCGGACGGAACCGGAACGAATGCGGTGTAGCCAAGGCGGAGCGGCCAGTCGGATTCCGGCTGCTTCAGTTCAACGGTGAAGGTCTGGTCGTCGACGACCTTCAGGCCGGACATGGTCTCGACCTTGGAGCCTTCCTTGCTGGCTTCGTCGTAGCCCTTGATGCTTTCAAAGAAGGCACCGCTGAGCTGGGCGTTCTTCGCGGCTGCGCCGAAGTTCCAGGAATCAACGAACGTCTTGGCGGTGATGGCCTCGCCGTTCGTGAACTTCTGGTCCTTCTTGATCTTGATGGTGAAGTGCTGGCCGTCCTTGCCCTCGATGGACTCCGCCAGTTCGTTCACGGGCTTGCCGCTGGGGTCGTAGCTGACAAGACCGGCGAAGATCATGTCGATAACCTTGCCGCCGCCAACTTCGTTGGTGTCGGCGGGCATCAGCGGACGCTGCGGCTCGGAACCGTCAGCGATGATGACCTTGCTGGCGTTGCCACCGGTGCTGCCACCGGCGGTGTTAGAACCGCCGCCGCCGCAGCCGGTCAGGGCCAGAGCGGCGATAGCCACCATGCCCAGTGCTTTGGAAGTGCGCGAAAAACGCATTCCGCCTCCTAAGAGTTGTGGGAGTTCGTGCGGGAGAGACTTGTGCTTCCCGGCAGGCCCGGGCACAGAAATATCCTGTGACGTGGCCTACATATGGAAGTAGCCTAACCGCAAAAAGTCCGAATGATGGAACTCCGTTGCCAAACCGTGACTCAACAATCTCGTGACGGCTAGCGTCAATCGCCACGTATTTCAAGTCACACATTACTGGCTGGTACCATACGCCTCCGGAGGCGGCGGGTTATACCGGATTAACCGAAAAACCCCCAAAATCCGCCTAGTTCGCGCCTGCGAGCAGCTGCGCCCTGAGCTCCCTCCGTTCGCGCTGCTTCTCCGGATCCGGCAGCGGTACGGCGGCCAGGAGCCGCTGCGTGTAGGGCTGCTGCGGGTTCCGGAGGATCTGGTCGCGGCTGCCCTGCTCGACAATCCGGCCGCGCTGCATCACGCAGATCCTGTCGGCCAGCACGTCCACGACGGCGAGGTCGTGGGTGACAAAGAGGCAGGCAAAGCCCAGTTCCTTCTGCAGCGCCTGGAACAGCTCGAGGACCTTCGCCTGGACGGAGACGTCCAGGGCGGATGTGGGCTCGTCCGCCACCATCAGCTTCGGCTTCAGGGACAGGGCCCGGGCGATGCCGACGCGCTGCTTCTGGCCGCCGGAGAGTTCGTGCGGGTAGCGGTTGCGGTAGTCGCGCGGCAGTTCCACCTGGTCCAGCAGCGCCTCGATCCGCGACTGCAGTTCCGCCCCTTTGGCCACGCCGGCGAGGAACATCGGTTCGCCGATGCTCTCCCCGATGGGCAGCCGCGGGTTCAGGGAGGACGACGG